>JAFLCP010000070.1 GCA_017303505.1 Planctomycetota bacterium
CTTAACGAAACGCAGCGATTGGCAATCCTTAACGCACATGCAGAGACAATGAGACGGTTTGGCTACAGAACAGCGGACGAGCCCTAGTTCTGGCTCTTTTGATAGCAAACCGGCTCGGTTCACTGCGGCACTTTTTTTCTGCCAAACGAGGGAACTCGCTGCACAAATCGGGTATCCTAATCGTTGTCAAAGAAATGCCTTAGACCTTTCTGCCGAAACACGCCTCAACTGGGAAAGAGCATGACGAATCGCAATTCTCAACGAAATCGACATGTTCGGAACCGACATCTTCGCGTGGAGTCGCTGCAATCACGCCGATTGCTAGCCGGTGACTTGGCTGTGGCCACGACTTCGGCAACGCCTACCAACCTGCCTCGAGAGATTCGAGTGGACGTGAATCGGGATGGGTACCTATCACCGATTGATGCGCTGCAGGTCATCAACGTACTGAATGGCAGCACGCGTTTCGAAGACAACCCCTTTACCGACATCGATCTCAATGGAGAAGTCACGGTTGACGATGTCGATGCAGTCTTTTCCGCTTTTGAGGAAACGGAACCTCGGCTGGGCGTGCTCAACTACACGCCAGAGCGCTTCGAGTCGCAATCAACTGCGCCGATGCAGTCGGCCGTGAGCTACTCGCCATCAAGTAACAGTTATGGAACATCCAGTTCAAGCTACTCACCGTCAAGCTCGTCGACCAGCTCGCCAACTTCGAGCTCAACAAGCACTTCAACATCCACCAGTACGTCCACGAGCACGAGTACTTCGACATCTACTTCAACAAGCACCCCTACCAGCACAAGCACTTCCACCAGTACGTCGACACCAACCAGCACAAGCACTCCTACTAGCACCAGCACCTCAACGTCGACCAGTACCAGCACACCTCTACCAGCAAGTATTAGCAATTGGGCATGGGTGGATCAGAATCAAGATGGCTTGCAGTCTTCCGGCGAGTCAGGATTAGCCGACGTCTTGGTCACACTGTATTCCAGAAATGGGAGTGCTTGGCATTATTTAGCCGAAGACATTACCGACGCTGGCGGCAATTATAGATTTGACGATTTAGTCGCTAGTGAATACGGAGTTGCGTTCTCCGCACCATCGGGATATGCGTTTACAACGCAGCATGTTGGTAGCAATACGGCCATTGATAGTGATGCTGCTTGGTACACGTTAACGTTGTCGGCAGGTGATAATCGGACGGACGTTGATGCTGGATTTGTTGTGGATACTTCGAATACCGCACCTTGGATGGACATCGACACCGATTCGAATAACAACGGGGTCATTGATGGCACTCAGGCTGAAGACGACATCGAACACAGCGTAAACAACCGAGCAAGTATTGATGGCAAGCGAATCTTCATCAATCACGACGATGATAACACAAATGGCAAGAGCGACGTACTGGACAGCGCTGTGGACTATACAGGTGTAGCGGACAACGATCTTGCGATGGTCGAACTCAAGTACGGCAATCTGGGTGGGGTTGGCAACTACGAGTTATGGCTTGGAGTTGGATCTGGTCTAAAGATTTACGCAAACGCTAGCAAGACCTTGTTCACGACAACTGGCGCTGGGAAAACTGCCGACCGGATTGAAACCTGGGGCGGAGACACATGGTACATATTTGAAAAGGGTGGCACGGCTCCACCGAAGCGTGCATTTGTGGAGGGCGTTGCCGTTGGCAAGAGTGCCGCCCAAGATGTTTTTTGGAGGTTGAATACTAATCCCGCAGGCGCTCCAAACTTCACGGCCAAAGACACAGTCATGGTACCCGTCGAAGTCATTGTATGGCCATTCCAGACTCAAGCTGCAAATTGGCAGAATTCGAATACTTCACAGTGGGTTGGCTTGGATCTCGCGGATGCTTGGTACATCAACAAAGCGTTGGTTGATTACATTGTTACTCCCGCTGACAAGGGTTTTATCGAAACGATTCATCCAGATTTGGAAATCAACAACAAGCCTGCTTCGAGCACAAATTCGCTCTCCCCAACAACTCAGTCGTTCGGAGGCGGATTTAAATTGCAATTCGATTTCGAATTTGAGCGAGAACGAAATCCGAACAATGGCTATATCCAGGCCAATTCAACCACAGATAAGAAACTCAGCTTCGTCGGTAACAGTGGCGTCAAGTTTGGCGCGAACGCTGGTAACGGAGGCAACGCTTGGGAGGCAGCCATTCTTGATATCGAGAAGGTAATTGCCGAGGGTGGCGGTATCAATGCGTTTGAACCAGCCATCGGTGGTGGTGTGACTGCAACTGGAGATGTGGCCATCAACCCGTACAAGCAAGAGGCAGTGAATAAGCTGATGAATGCTGTCATCTACGGCGGCGATTACGAAAAGATGACTGACAATCCGGTAAAACCCAATGCACCCGCCAACGCCCAGCAGTACTTTGATACCATCAAAAACAACATGGCCCGAACGGCTGGCACGATGATTATTGAATTGGTTCAAGTGAACGCGAAATGGCGATTTACGATCAAGCTGGATGGTGTGGTGACATACCAAGACGACGACTTTAATCCTGGCACAGTTGGCAATCTGAACGTTCAAAGCCATTGGGGCAGCGGTGTTCGATTCAAAAACATGGACTCGGTCAAATACTGACCCCGTCTTCCGCATCGCTCCAAAATTTCACATAAGCGGATCGAATCATCGAGGGCTCATTCACTTGTTTTCGTCAACTGCATCCGACATTGGACCATTGGCTGGTTTAGAACAATTGCCAAGGAGTGGCCAAATTTCAGTTCATTGCGTTCACCATCGCAAAGGGAGCCCATGACCCACATTTGTTCATCACGTAAAACGCGTGCTCGAACCCCGAAGAAGACCGCTGCCAACGTCTGTTTCTTTCCCAATTGGATTTGGGCGGCACAATCGTGCTTTCGACAGTTGGTCTGTTTTGCTGCGTTTGCTTGGGTCGCCGTCGTCTGTCGAACTGCATTAGCTGACACAGAACAACCGAAGGTCGAACTGGGGCCGTGGGTTGCGAATCTCAGAGTTGGCCCGCAGATGAATGCTGCTCGTCAAAGGCTATGGGGAAGTGAATTTGTAGGACAGGACCTACGCGACAGCAACTTTGAGGATTGCGATTTGACTGGCGTAATTTTTCGGCAATGCGACTTGAGTCGAGCAAGTTTTCGCCGCTGCGTCCTGACGGGTACAGTGATCGACGACTGCGTTCTTAGGGACAATGATATGGCAGACTCAGTCATCAATGGTTTGGTCTGCGGTAATCTGGGCCGTGGGCCCAATTGGACCGTCGCTCAAATCAAATCCACCCTCTCATATCAACGCAGAAATCTCAATGATTGTTATTTGAAGGTGGGTGATCACGAAGCTTCGGATCTTCAAGCATTGGACTTAAGCGATTTTGAATTGCATCGCACTCGCTTCGCCTTTGCGGATCTTTCCAAGGTCAACTTACGTGGCGCAAGCGTTTTTTCTTTGGCCTTTTACCAGTGCCGTATTGATTTGAGCGCTTTCCAGGACGCTCAGGTTGTTAGCTGGCGAGAATCGGTCTTCCGTAACGTGGAATTCGTCAGTCCGCCAAGTTTCGTTAGCCAATCCCTGGTCGGCGCTGAAATGGTTGGTTTAAAGCTGGCCAATGACCTGGAGAATGTTGCTTTGAATGACGCCAGTATCATCAATTTGGCGGGTGGGCCATGGCTGAATGCCAAGAATCTGTCCACGACAAGCAGCTTTAAGAGCGGATTACTCTCCAATATCGAATTCCAGAGCTGTGATTTGAGTGGAGTCGATTTCTCTCGACAATGTCTGGTTGGCTGCAGCTTTAATGGCTGCAACCTAAGCGATTCGCGATGGGATCAAGCCGTCATATCGGCCGTTACTTTCTCCGATTCCTGTCGGGGATTGACCGCTGAAAACATCCGCAGCACTTGGAATTTTCAGCAAGATCGCATGCGCGAAGTATCTCTGACAACTGAGTTGAAAAGGGCTTTGACGATCGAATAGTGAAGTTAAGTTTCCCATAATGGATGTGCAGTAACTTGGAGACGTTTGACAAGTTCTTGGAGCAAAAACGTGGTCCGTTTACTTGCAACTTTTGCTTTGATCGCGTGGGTGTGCATTCCATTAGCTGGCTGTCAGGAAGTAGAATTTTCTGAGGTTCGCAAGGAAAATACTGATAACTCAGTGGTGAATTCGTTTGGGATGAAATTCGAGTCAATTCCTGCAGGTGCGTTTACCGATCTCGATGGCCAGTCCAAGGAAGTGAAGTCATTCTTTCTCCAAAACACAGAGTTAACATTTCGACAGTTCAACGAAGTTATTGCGAAGCGAGATGGAGTTGCGCCGACACATCAATATCAGTCGGGGGAATCTGAAGGCAGACTCCCAGTCCCAATAAATAGTTGGAACGAAGCCTATCAATTAGCGGCGCTGCTAACTGAACTAGATGAGCAGTACGCCTATCGATTGCCGACCGAATCGGAATGGCTCTATGCGTGCGCAGGAGGGGAGAATATAAAAGGCGATATTGCTCGTCAGAGCGTCGATCATCGAGAAAAAGGGACCGGATGGCTCTCTCCCGTCAAGTCGAAACCTGCCAATCGATTTGGAGTATTTGACATGCTTTCCAATTTAGGAGAGTACTGCGAGCGTGATAACCCAAGCGATGGAACATCAGACGCGATACGGTTGGTCAAGGGATTACCTACTGAGAGTTGGCCGCCTACTTTCTGCATTACTGATAGTAAAACTGTTCCCGAAAGTGGAACCGAAGATCTGCTGATCGGAGTGCGATTCGTACTAAATCGGAAGGCAGGCAAATGAGGCGAGTGCTAAGGACATCCAGCCACGCCACCCATTATTGGGTAAACATCGCGGACTCGGCGCTCCGATAGCGCCGAAAGACGTTTGGGGACTTTAACTGCGGTTTTCCCACAGCTGTCGTTGGGTTCGCCAGCTAAATACCGTCGCAATGAATTGGAGTGATTTCAATTGAATCGGCGTGCAGTCATCGCATTTCTTTTCGCCGAGAAGGAGTTCTTCCTGGATTTCAGGAGCCAGTAGCCGCAAGTTCATGATCTGCGTCACTCTTGCCCGCGTCACATGCCCGAGGCGGGCAAGGTCAGCGTAGTCGGTGACGACACCTTGCCGAATGAGGTCCTCGAAGTGGATCGCAAGAGCCATGTAGCGCGAGATGCGAGGGATGCGTTCGAGTGCTGGATTGGATTCGTCCGATTGAGCTGCGCCCTCTACGATTCGCTTTTTGGCACCGCGTCCACGCTGCTGAACGGAGAACTGAAAATCGACACTTACTGGCTTGCTCATGATGCGGCCTCGTGGAGTTCTGGACGTTTTTCCATGGCGATCGTTTTGATGCCATCAGGATGAAAGGTGATCGTCACGCGGCCGCTGGAGCCGTCGTAATCGACCTGCTTTACGATCAACTGGACAATCCGCGATTGCTCGCGGACTGTGAGCGATTCCCAGATCGGCTCGAAGCTGGTCAATGCGTTGACCACGTCTTCGCGGGTTAGCGTCTGGGCCTGCATCGCCGTCAGCTTCGCGCTGACGATCGCATGCCGATATTCGGCGCGACGAAGGCTTTCGTGCCAGTCGGCTAATTGTTCCAGGGAGGTTACGTCGGGCGAGCCTGGCTTGATCTTGGGAGCGGCAACGCGGATGGCTTCGTTCCAATACTCCAGCTCTTTCACTAGCTCGTCCCGTTCGGCCACAAGTGCCCCCAGTTCGCGTTCGGATTGGATCTTGGCTTGTTCCACGACCTCGTCGACGAGCGCCGCGTCGTGGCCAACGTGGCGTATCTTGTCCACGACAAACTTCTCGATCTCGGCGGCCGGCACCGACTTGGACTTGCAGTTCTTCCAGCCACGTTTCTGGGCCTTCATGCAAACGTAGTAGCGGTAACGTTTCGCGCCGTTCTTGGTCGTGTGCGTGGGCGTCATCGAACAGTCGCAGCAAGCGCATCGAAGGATTCCCTTGAGCATCGCACCGAATTTGTTTCTCGCTTCGACACCGCCAGTTCGACCGTTGCGTGTCAGAAGCGATTGAACCTTTTGCCAGACTTCCAATGAGATAATCGCGTCGTGCTCCCCTTCGTTCACTTCGTCTTTGTAGCCAAGCTTGCCGATGTAGGTCACGTTGGTGAGAAGTCGGAACAGCGTTGCTTTGGTAAACGGCGAGCCGCCCCGGAGCGTTCCCTTTTTTGTTTTCCATGACTTGTTGTTCCAGCCACGGCTATCGAGTTCGGCAATCGTCGCCATGATCGACTCGCGTTCCAAGTACAGATCGTAGATCGCCCTGACTCTATTGGCCTCGACCTCGTTGATTCGAAGCTTGCCACCTTGCGGCTCGATGTCGTAGCCAAGCAGCGGCATGCCACCAGACCATTTACCTTTGCGTCGCGCTGCAGCGATCTTGTCACGGGTTCGCTCCGAGATCAGCTCACGTTCGAACTGCGCGAACGACAGCAGCACGTTGAGCATCAGCCTGCCCATCGAGTTGGTCGTGTTGAACTGCTGCGTCACGCTGACGAATGCGACCTGGTTGCGTTCGAAGACTTCGAGCATGCGCGCGAAGTCCATCAGCGAGCGGCTTAGTCGGTCGACCTTGTAGACGACCACGCAGTTCACCTTGCCTGCTTCGATGTCCGCCAGCAATTGCTTGAGCGCCGGACGATCCATATTGCCACCAGTGAAACCACCGTCGTCATAACGATCGGGCACGCAATGCCAGCCTTCCTGCGTTTGGCTTTTGATGTACGCTTCGGCGCATTCGCGCTGGGCGTCAAGCGAGTTGAACTCCTTGTCGAGACCCTCGTCTGTGGACTTGCGGGTGTAGATCGCACAGTTCAATTGGCGATTGATGTTGGCCTTGTTCATTTGTCACCGCCTTTTTTGTTGAGCTTGAAGAAGTGGTATCCGTTGCAGTGCTGGCCCGTGATCTTCTTGGCCACAGCGCTGAGCGTCTTGTAGATCGCCCCCTCGTACTCGAAGCCATTCTCCAAAACGAGCACCACGATCTTCTCGCCTTTGTAGACTCGCTCGATCTCTGATCTCGGCGGCGGTAGACGATTGTCTTCCTCTGGCTGGACGAATCCCGTCATGGTGTCGCCGGCTGGCTTCGGAACTGGCTTGATGGCTTTGGGGGCAGTCGTGCGGATGTCGGTGCCGCGAGCGAGTTCAGCGGCGCGACGCCTGGCCCGCTGTGAAATGTCACCTTCGATGTTGGCCTGCATCTTCCAAGCGATGCGTTTGACGAGCCACTGTTTATTGCGCGTGTTGGTTGGCTCGCCCCACGTCTCTTCGAATTTCTCTCGCAGCTGCCCAACTGTCATGCGTTGGAGCAGAGCGACCTCTTTGTCGATGTCGACTTGCATTGATTTCTCCCGAAAAAGCGGACTCACTGGTCGTTAACCACGTTGGTCACAGAGAGCACGCTTTCCGGCGAAACCTCAAGGCAAGCTGTTGGCAATTCTTCCGGATCGTCGTCGATTTCCGAATCCGGGATCGCCACACGCGATTTCATCCGAACGATGCCGGCCGCCAGAATCGCAGCGATTTCCGATCGCCGAGCCGGCGCGGACAAAGAAGAAGGGGGAACAGACGAGAGCAACTCGCACCTCCATGCTCAACGCCGCTATAATTGGCGGCTCGAAGACAGACATTCGCAGCAACAACAGCCGCGTCTATCTGTAGGAATACCCGGTGCGGGTTCGAAATGACGGATTAGGGTGCGAAAGAGAACGCATTCGCTGTGGACTTAATCTGCGATCTCTCGCGGAATCTTTTACGAATTGCCCAGCTCGAAAGTAATAAGCATATAGGCAGGCAACTTTGCCTTGCCACAAATCGAGTGCCTATCATAGGAGCCGTGTAAATGAGGTTTGGATTGACCATCGAAGAATTCGTCGAGCTTGAGCGTAAGCCTATCGCTCGCGGTGACCAGCCATTGACGATTGAGGAGGCAGCAGAACACATGCGGCAACGCGGTTACTGTTGCCGACCAGAATCACTGAAGCTTTTGATGAAAGGTAGGCCGCTAGAAGCCTCGAATCGCATCTGGTCGCGAGATCTCATCGAGTCCTGTTGTGACTACTTCGAAGCTCAGAAGTTCTTTACACCTTACGTTGAGATGTGCAGGGTCTTGGGATGTAACTACTTCGCTTTCTTGCGGGCCTTGAAAGATGCCTCGGAACGCGAATCAGAAAAGTATGGCACCCAGATACGGATGGACGATCAATTGTTCGTGATGCATAGAAGTCCAGCCCGCGAAGAACATCCCGCTGTCATAACCTTCACGCTTTGTGAAGACATCCGAGATCGACTCATTTGCGTCGAAGGAGTGTAGGGCATCATCCATCGATCCCATATTTGAGCAACGGTGGTGTTAGACAACGCCACCGTTACACAGATACACATGGCAATCAATGATCGGGTATGTCGTCTTCGGATGCTTGGCTGCCAGACTAAAGCAGTTCAAGAACTTGATTGATCGGTTCTTCGTCAAAATCGCCCCAAGCAAAACCTTTCTTGGTGAGGAGGAGAACCTGGTTCCCCATTTCCATTTCTGACGCGTCGAACGGCACATCATCGAGACATCCTTTGTCTTGAAGCAACTGAATGAAGTCTGGCAGCTCCGCGTAGTCGTACAGGACTTCGCAAACAGAGTCGAACTGTAGTCCGGTGGCATCCATGATTTGATGTATTGTCTGCACCTCAGCGTTTTTGAGGCGTTTCCAGACTTGTTGGAGAACAGCGACCTGGTGGGTTGTTGTCTTTTCTTTGAACTGCATTGTTGTACTCCCATTGAATTTGGATTGAAACGGAAATGATGGGAGTCAATCTAAGTCCACGCTTTGACACGTTTGGTCACGAGCTTCGCAAAATTTTTGCGATTCGATTCGATCGATGCTGGTGGTCGCCCTCAACGCCAGTGATGCCATCCATCCGCCGAGTTCGCATCCGTTCCCACCCGGACTCCGAACGAAAACTCTGTGTTAACTCTGGATGCCCCCGAAAAGAGAGAGTCAGAGAGTTCGGGACCGATTTTTCGCACCGGCGGGTGCAACCTTGAAGGTTGCGTTCGAGAGACGGAAATCTCTCGGCGAACAGAGAGCGCGGCGGATTGGGCTGGCGGAACGCGAAAAGCGTTGGAAACCCGTGAAAAACTGGGTAGAAACGAAAAACGCCCGGCGGTCGATCTCTCGACGCCGGGCGTTAAGTCTTTTGGTCGCCAAAGTTAGAACTTTGACGAAAGCTCCCCCGCCAGGGCTCGAACCTGGGACAAGCGGATTAACAGTCCGCTGCTCTACCGACTGAGCTACAGGGGAGTATGTACTGAGCACTGAACAAGTGAGACACGTTGTCGCAAAATGGCGAAAATGGGTTCACTTGGCAGGCTACGCGGAACAGGAAAAGGACCCGGTTAGGGTGGATCTTTCGTGTCCCAGCGATGAGTAGAAATGTAGCCCCCATTTTCAATCATGACAAGTGGACTTTCTACCTCGCTAAATCCAAAGACCACACAGGCGGCAGGTTGGTTCGAATTTGACGGATTTTTGGGACCGCGAAAGAGACGAAAAACGCGAAAAAAAGGCAAATACCAGGGAAAGTGGGGAACATCGGGGACAAGCAAATTGGTGGCTACGTCCATAAAGAGGGCTAGCCTGCGGCTGTTGATGTTGCGCGTTTAGGCCTGAAAGGCCGGTACAACCCTTGCCGTCGCTGATAAGCCACGGTTGTTAAACCATTTGAGTTGGTAAGCCCCGAAGGGGCGATACACTCCAGCGTGTGTCGCCCTTTCAGGGCTTAAATCCCTAGCATTATCGAATCCGGTGCCTATCGGCACCGGCAGAGGTTGTGTCGGGCCTTCGGCCCTAAGTCCAAAAAGCGCAACATCAAAACCTGCAGCACACGGGCTAAACAATAAACGGATAGGCTGAGTCGATCCAGAATAGAAATGAGGGGTAGAAAGGCCGGCGCCGATCCAAAGTTGAGAAATTAGCCGGCACCGTCGACAAGTCCAACGCACGGTGTGTTTTGCGGTCAGATGATTGGCGCGACGAATCAAACACACCATACGAATAGAACAGATCGAAAAGTGATAGTCACAAGACCGCGTCACACACCCTACACACCCAACAAAAACAGCCGCAGCGCCCATCCGTGAGCGAAGCGGCCGAAGGAAAAGTGGAGCCTTGGGAACGCACGACAATGGCCGTCCTGGCCAAGGCCGCACGCAGCTGCCACCAATCCAAATAGGAATCTGATGCTCAGAAAAAGAAAAAGGCTTGCACTCCACCGAGCACAAGCCTCTCTAAGTTCGATCAGCCAGCCATCGCCATCTGGCGGGAAATATTGATCACCGCTGGCATGCCGTTTCGCTCGCGAACTGCATCGATAAACTCTTCAAAGATGCGAATGTCTAACGCACTAGCGCCACTCGCTTCTGGATGGAACTGGGTACCTACCACAAACCAATCCAGCATCTCACTTTCAATCGCTTCAATCACGCCGTCTGGGCACTTCGCAGTTACGCGGAAGCCAGGAGCCACTTCATCAATCGCCATGTGATGACGAGAAATCACGCGAATTTCGCCTTCACCATAAACTCGTCCCATCAACGAATCACTCTTCACAACCAAGCTGTGACGATGATTCGGATCTTGCAAATCCTTGTGAGGAATCGCTTCAGGCTTATCAATCGGCAAATGGAAAAACAAATTGCCACCCAAAGTCACGTTTATCAACTGCATGCCCACTCCGATACCAAACAAGGGCATACGTCGCTCGGCCAATTCCTTCATCAAAATACGATCAAACTTTTCGCGGCGTGCATCCATAGGACGAACCGAAGAATGACTCATGTAACCGTCATTGCGAGGATCAAGATCGCCACCACCTACCATTACAAAACCATGCAACTGGTCCAAGATCGCTGCAATCGCTTGCTCGTCGGCGATTGGAGGAAGCAGAACGGGAATTCCACCGGCTGCGAAAATCGAGTCATAGTAACCAGCTGCCAATGCGGTCAATGCTGGGGCGGAACCTTGAGCTGGGCGGAAATCTGCGTTCAGGCCAATCAACGGTTTGCAAGTCATCAGTCATCCCTCCTGTGGACAATACAAAAAGTACGTTTGAAAAATTCTGGGTAAAAAGTGAGTCTCGTGAATTCTGTGCGTAGAATCCAAGCGATCAGCACAGGCAATCTGCGGTCACCTGCTTTTCTGGTAGTACAACTCCGGAAGATTGTCTCGTAGATTCGCAGCTTAAGTGCAATCGTCTTCTATTGACTTAGCTGGACACAAATGAGCCCCGTCGACTGTTTCCATGTCTTCGGTCGCTCCGCAATCAAACAATCAAATCCACCCTGTGATGAGTCCACTCCTAATAGCTTCCTGCTCTTCTACTTGTGTGTAGTTTTTATCCTGCCACTCTGCTTGAGCTCGCGACTAAACCAGCATTCACAAACGTCGCGTTCAACAAACATCGCTTTAGGTCATCCTGTCGTATCACCCAGCCCTTGGACTTTCCTAGTCCGCCTGCTGTGCAAATCATTTCAATGTCACCGATTCCGCTTACTCGCCCACGCATTTTTTTACCAACTCGAAATGCTGCGAACTGTTCTTGATCCGCAACGTACTGTTTTGTAATTAATCGAGCTTGTAGTTAATCAAGCAGCGAAGTAATGCTGAGCTAACTCCTAAAAGTAACCGGCGAACATTGCTATCATTCTCGCCGCAAAGCCCTGTGAGAGGAGAAGCAGTTGCGGTTTCGATACGAGCCGCAACGGATCGCAGGCACAACTTTCATTCTGCCTCTGCAGAACCGGGTGCCGTTGGTCAGTCGCAACGGTGAGAAGGATACCGAGACTTTTACGCCCTTCAAGTCAAATCAATTAGTAGTGGGTCAAGGCATTTGCTAGCGCAATGACGTGTGCTAGCAAATCAAACCAACTGTCACCCAGGGGTGTGCGGGCGAAGGTGTGCGGTGAGCGAAACCGAGCCAACCAGGCCCCTTAAGTTGTTGTTATATATCAGCTTACGACGACGACAGCCAAGCGGGTGTGAATTTCGGGCTCGGGCGGAGTTGTCACAGCTCGCGCCACGGATTCGTTAAAAATTTTGTAAAATTTTCCAAGATTTGTTTAATCGTTGCGGTAGGTAGGAAAACTGCTTTGAGCAAGCTGGGGCAATGATTCAGCGAAGGGGCCGATAAGATAAGCCAGCACGTTGATGGAGCCTGCTGCTTAGAGGAGTTCTCGTCCAGTTGCCATAACGCGAGATATGGGCACAATTGACCTCGCAGACGATGGTTAGCGATGAAGAGTAATGGGTTTGGTGGGGAGTGGTTTTGGAAGAGAACGGCAAGAAAGGTCTCGACGCGAAGAAAGCGAAACAAGATGTCGAGTCCTCTCCACGGTGTGTTCCGCAAGTCGGGCGTTAGAAGATAGAAAAGTGATTGGTTGGTGTAGGTTTTCGAAGAGGTAAAGCGGCAGGGTTGGATGACTTGCTGCACACACCCTACGCCTACGCCACCAACCCAACAAAATAGAAGAAGGAAATGATTGTGGCGAAGATTCGACTTGGTACTCGCAAAAGTCCACTCGCACGTTGGCAAGCGGAGTGGGTCTGCGGGCAACTTCAACAACTTGGACATGAAGTTGAAATGGTGTGGATTACCACACAAGGCGATGTTGCCACGCAGCCGCTCGGCACCATTGGCGGGCAAGGCTTGTTTACCAAAGAAATTCAACGAGCGCTGCTAGATAAACAAATTGATCTCGCCGTACATAGTCTCAAAGACCTTCCCACTCAAGCGATCGAGGGTCTGAAATTGGCTGCCATTCCGCCTCGAGAAGTGGTTGGTGATTGCTTGATCGCTCCCGCAGGAACCACGCTCGAAACACTACCCGCGAATGCCAAGATCGGAACCGGGAGCCTGCGCCGCGCCGCTCAATTAAGAGCGTGGCGAAAAGATCTGGAAATCCTCGACATTCGCGGCAACGTTGAAACACGAATCAAAAAACATGACGATGGCCAATACGATGCCATCGTATTGGCCCAGGCCGGCCTGCATCGACTTGGCTATCTCGAACGAGTCGCCCAAAAACTCCCGCTCGAAAAAGTATTACCGGCAGTTGGACAAGGAGCACTGGGACTCGAAATTCGAGCCGATGACCAGGCGACATTCGATGCGCTGCAAGGACTTAACCATGCCGACTCACACGCATCAGTGGTCGCAGAGAGAAGCTTGCTCAATCATTTGCGTGGAGGCTGCTTGGCACCGGTGGCTGCCTGGGGACGCGTTGAGAATGGACAATTGCGCTTACAGGCTCGCGTCCTGGCCCTCGATGGCTCCAAGATGGTCTCTATCGATAAAGTCTCCTCAAGCGATCAAGCCGCAGAGCTTGGTATCGAAGCCGCCGAAGAGCTCATCGCACAAGGGGCTCAAACATTGATCGAAGCTGCTCGCCAAAAGTAGGTTGTGTGGAGCGAATCAGGTTGAATGACCATTGCTAGGGCCAAACGATTCATCGAGCCATGCGGTACACAACTCATTCATTTGCGCAACACACCGCGGCGAGGATGTGTAGGCGGAGTGCGAGCCAACCAAATCGCAATACGTTCATCGATACGGCATGTGTCAAACGCGGAATGATGCGAGTGATGTCACAAGAGAGAATGACGATTGCGCGATGACATCGTGCAGAAGATCCTGGACGATAAGTCAACTCCAAGGTGTGTTGCGTAAACAATCGTCACCAATGGAAATCGTATTACACAATCATGTCACGCGCGATTTGATAACGATACGTCGATGTTTACTTCACACACCCTACCTAGTGAAACGGGGAGGGATGATGTCGCGAGCGAGACCGATTTTTTTGAGGAATAAGATCTCGTAGTAGCAGATATCGATTTCCCACCAGCGGTGCTGCAAACTGGCAGACGCGGGATCTTCATGGTGATTGTTATGCCAACCTTCGCCGAAAGTGAGCATGGCGACCAACCAGTTATTGCGGCTCCCTTCGTCCGTTGCATAGTTGCGATAACCAAACAAATGGGTCAACGAATTGACGGACCAAGTAATGTGCCACACCAAGACAACGCGCAAACAGACACCCCAGATCATATAGCTCAAACCAACTCGCAACCCTTCGCTTCCCAAACCGCTTGAAAACCAGCCGACTAAAAAACCAGCCAAGAAATAGAGTGCGAACTGGGCTGTAATAAACGCAAATTGCCGCAACGGATTTTGTTCCAGCCGCATATAAAACGGGTCTCGCAACAAATCCTTGGCAAATTTCTCCAGACTGGCAGCGTTGTGCGTTTCGCGATTGACATAGACCAGCCAGCCACAATGCGACCACCAAAAATTGACAAAGGGACTATGCGGATCGGCTTGTTCATCGGAGTGTGCATGGTGGAGACGATGGATGGCTACCCAACGAGCAGGCGTGTCCTGCAAGCAACAAATCCCAATGGTTGCTAAACAATGTTCAAACCATTTTGGCGTTTTGAAGCTGCGGTGCGTTAACAATCGATGGTAACCGATCGTGATACTCGCCCCAAAAACATGCACGCCTATCAAGCCAATTGCAACGGCTGACCATGTAAAGAAGTACGGTATAAACACCAAAGCGGCTAAAGCGTGGATCAACAGAATCGTGATAAGGTATCGTTGATTCAATCGAAAAGGGACCACCGGCTGTGGCACTTCTAGGGCTGTGCGAGTTCCATCTGTGTTCGGTGATTCCACCACCATGTTTCCTTTGTTGCAAACTCATTCCTTGAACGACCTGGAACCGCCAGCAAAATTGATGTGCCTCAATTCCAAAACTCGATCATGACAGATCGATGGGGTTAGGGATATAGGATAGCCGCCGATTCGGACCTGAAAACCGACTACTTTCGCAAAATGACGCACAGTCCCGCTCCATCGCTGCGAACTTATCTCGGCCCCTCCCCTGCTTATCTCTTTTGCGTACTCCGACAAAACGGGCCTAGAAGCAACGCTCCGCCACAATTAGACTGTGAACGAAAGTAGGGTGTGTGAGGCGAATCGAGCGGTTGCGACACAACTGTGACAGAATCAGCCAACAAGCGATGCGGCACACAACCCAAGAGATTGCGAAACACACCGTGGAGTTGATGTGCGGGCTAAGGTGCACGCGCAACCAATGCCAGACGCACGGTGTGTTACGCAAGCCTTCCCAATTTTACAGTAATGATTCAATAAGATAGCACGTTTTTAGGCGGGTGGAGTTGGCGCAAGAATGGGCTTGCTTCACACGCCCTACCCCAAACCCGACAACACACACACTGGAGAACCGAAATGAATATTCGAAGTTTATGCGCAGTTGCTTTGTTGACACTTGCGGTCGTAGGCTGCAATCGAGTCGAGAATCCAGCCACTTGGAGCCAAGCTCAATTAGAAACCAAACTCAAAGAAACTCTGAACTCGGAATTTAAGGTCAGTTTGAGTGAGCTCTCGTTGACCAAAAGCGATTCGGGTTACACCGGAACGGCTAAGACCGCTTCAGGTGAAACCTATAAAGTTTCGGTGACCAACGACGCCGCTAACAAAAAGGTCGCCTACAAATTTGAAAGCGATCGCGGCGATCATATCGAAGGTGATTACGTCGCTGCTCAACCATAACTTCCTTTCGCGACCACGCATCAAGAAAACACTCCACAAATAAAAATGCGTTCCACGATCGATGATCGTCGAACGCATTTTTTCGTTTTATCTCGGCAGGCAAGGCACTCAGATATCCAGCGGCTCTGCTGCGTCTCCGAACCGATCTTGATGGATACCGACCTTATCCAACATCGACAAATAAAGTCGACACATCTGGCGATTCTCTTGTCCCATGTAATCCAGAATGCGCCCGGTTTGAATTTTGCCGCCACCTTTACCCAACATAACCACCGGTAACTGAGTCGCGTCATGTGAGCCAGACATCATGCTGGAGCACAACATCAACATCGAGTTATCCAGCAAGGTTCGATCACCCTCTTGAATCGTCGCCAACTTTCTGGCGATGTACCCCAGTTGCTCGATAAAGAACTGATTCACTTTCAACCAATCTTCGGTGTCGGAGTGCGACAACAAATGGTGAATCATGTAATCGACATTCAGATGAGGAAAGCGTAGCGAAGAGTGGTCGTTGTTCAATTTCAATGTTGCCACTCGAGTCGTATCTGTTTGGAAACCAAGCACCAAGATGTCGCACATCAATCGCATGTGCTCGGCAATGTTCTGCGGTATGCCGTCCGCAGGCCGATCCATGTTGGGCTTATCTAAGGTCGGACGCCAACCTTGTAGCTCCCCTTTCTCACCCGCCTTTTCAATGCGAACTTCCACTTCTCGGACCGAGTCGAGATACTCATCGAGTTTACGTTGATCACGAGCACTCACCTTGCGACGCAAATCGGTCGCATCGGCTAACACGGCATCAAGAACGCTTTTATCGCCCTTTTGTACGTCATCTTTGAAAAGTCGATCGAATGCGAGAGCTGGATATAGTTCCAGCGGAGTGGGTGTGGTCGGTGACGACCAAGAAATATGCGAACTGTAAAGCATCGAATAGTTTTTATGAACCGATGGATTCGACTTTTCACAACCGAGTACCAAGCTGGGTACTTTGGTTTGATTGCCTTGGTGTTGAGCGATCCATTGATCGATGCTCGTACCCGAACGAATTTCACCACCGGAAGCTAAGGGTGCCCCAGAGAGAAGGTTGCCGGTTTGCGATGAGTGAATATTGCCTTTAAGAGCCTCTGCGTTGTAAAGCCCTTTGATGAAGAGCATCTGATCCTTGAGATCAGCGATGGGATCTAACACTCGCCCCAACTTCATCTGACCATCTTCTTGTTTTGCCCACCATTCGCGGCCGTGGTAACCGTTGCCAGAAAACAACACCGCCACTCGCACTGGCGGTTCGTTTGAGCTGGCAGCTCGAACAGGTTCATTCCCCCAGGACGAAAGCGATTCGAACCATGGCAACATCATGGTTACTCCCACGCCTCGCAACATCGTGCGACGTGAAAACGGTTGAGCAAATCTCTGGCTCATGGTTTGGCATCCTTTGGGGACTGAGGAAGTGTTTTGGGGAGTGAGGAGGTGTTTGGGGAGGATTAAAGTGGTGCGGGTCGGAGACCCACACCACGACTCGCGTTACAGGGAATCACGGCCGCGAATTTCGCGGAATTGGGGACTATGGAGTAGGGGTTCGAGAGCAGCCGAAAATCGATAATTGTTCTTTTCCAGCGAACTCTTCATCTCATCCAGCAATCCGCGATCGGACAATTGTACGCCTCGGCCGAGTGCAAAGCCCAATAGTTTCTTGCAAAATTGCTTAACAAAATCATCGCGTCTTTGTTGGAGTAGATAGTCGCGTAGACCACCTACACCTTCAAACTCAACACCATCAATGGTCTTGATCTTGACATCGATCGGTTTCTCCAACTCGTCGTTGTTACGGAAACGCCCAATCGCGTCAAACTTCTCCATCGCAAATCCAAGTGGATCGATTCGCTTATGGCACACAGCACATTTTTCGTTGCTGCCATGCAGTTCGACCAATTCGCGCATCGTCAAGCCACCTCGTCCAGCGACATCGTCGGGAAGTGGCGGCACACCTTTCGGCGGCTTGGGCAATTTTTCGCCCAACAACACTTCGCTCACCCAATTGCCGCGCAAGATCGGACTGGTCCGTGACGCACCGGCCAGAGACGACAAAACAGTCCCCTGCCCCAATATGCCGCTGCGTTGCTGATCCGCCGGATACTTCACCATTTGCCATTGATCACCAGTCACCCCCGGTATCCCATAGTGCTTGGCGAGAGCTTCATTCACAAACGTGTAATCGGCACCAAGTATATCGAGCACTGATCCATCGTTGCGGAATAAGTGGGTAAAGAACCGCAAGGTTTCTTGCTGCATCGGTTCGCGCAATTCGCGGAAGGTTGGAAAGAACTGATCGCTTTTCTCATCGAACTCATCGAAGTTCGCAATGTGCAACCAGTACGTGGCAAACTCGCTCGCCAATCGATCACCGCGCGGATCTTGCAACATTCGCTGAGCTTGCTTCATCAACACTTCATTCTTGACTAGCTCTCCGGACTTAGCCAATTCGAGCAACGTCGAATCGGGCATCGACGACCAGAGGAAATAACTGAGGCGGCTTGCCAATTCATTGGGGCTTACGGCACCGGAGTTGGCCCCAGTTGGCGGAACTTCAAGTCGATACAGAAAATCGGGAGCGACAAAGACGCGAGCCAACATCAGGCCAATCGCTTCTTCGTGCGGAATCTCTTCGGCTCGCAAGGTTTCATAGAACTTTCGCAGCTCCAACGCTTCATCCGGATGAAGCGATCTTCGATAAGCGAGCTCGGCCCACTGCAGCACAGCCTCGATGTGTTTAGGTTGAGAATCGAGCAATTGCTGTTCGAACTTTTGCGCCTGTTCCATGATCGGTTTACGCAGCGGTTCGAAAACCGATGGATCGGCATCTTGCGTCGCGTACTCCATCAATTGAGCATAAGCATCGACCAGTTTTAACGCGTCGCGACTTACATAATGCAATTGATCCCACAATCGATCTAATTCGGCAGCTTCGGCATCGCTCAACATCAAGCGTTTAAGATGATCATCTTCACGATAGAAGAGTGTGAGTGTCACGACTTCATCAACCGGCACGATTTTCACATAACAAAGAGCTGGCGGGAACAAGAGATGAAAGGCAAGAAGGTCGTTGTTCAAACGTGACCGAGCTTCACCATAATCGTCGACCAAAATTGGATTCGACACAGTGGCTGGTTGCAAAGCATCAGTCCATGTTCCACCTGCAGCTCCTGTTTTGACAGTGCCAGCTTGCAATGCCTGAGGAGGTGGCACATGACCGGGCACGACGTACGCTTGTACGCTCCCCTCCCCAACGGCTTGTCGATCGATGCCCACATCAGCGACAAATTCGTAGCCCGCCACAAGTTCCGCTGGTAGGGAAACCAAAATGGATTCAGGCGCCTTCACGACCAAATAGTTGCTGAGCGTCTTTCCATCTTCGCCGAGACCGAAGGTGATAGGTTCTTTTGTTGCATTATGAATCGAAATTCCCACTGTATTCGGTAAGGGAAGAACAAGGTTGGTCGCTGCGGGGCTCGCCAGAAACTCTGTGAGCCAATTGGAATCGGCAGCAAGTGGTCCACCGAGCAAGGCACCTTGCAAGGAAGTGAGCTGCTGCCGAAGTTGTCCATCGGGCGAAGCTGCATCTGCAGGTGCTGGACCGTTGACCAAATCCTTAATCTGAGCTGTTAGTGTTTTCTTCAGTTCGGGCTCTTGAGTCTCCAACCATTTTGACAAGAGTGAGCCAGTTGGAATCGTGGGCCCAACACCTTTAGCGTTGCCGAGAGGTTCGGTGAAGAAATGCCAGACGTTACCGTTGCCCATACGATCAGCATGTGGATTGCCGGCCATAATGTCTGGAGAGACGTCGGCCCCCAGGTCCCAAACTCGATTGGCATCGGCCGTATCGGCAATCGTTAAGTCGACTTTGGTGAGATCGCACGAATGATTGCCGTCACGAGGGCCGACCAGCAAAACCAAGGCGTCCCCGGTTTGAATATCGATGCCGGGGGCTTCGAATTTTACAGGAGTGCCGCCGTTGGAAATTCCTTCCGTGAGCGTTTGACGTCGTTGTTGACGACGCAATTCCAATCGCCAGGTCACGCCGTTTCCACATTCAGGATGAGCGTGGGTTACATCGCCGCTGATGTTGGCTTTTAAGGCTGCTGGGCTCAGCCAACCCACAGCAATTTCCAATGTTGGTGAAGGATGGACGACAACTTTCTTGGGCCAAGCATTACCAGGAATTCTGACATGGTTTTCAGATGAGTTCGCAAGAACAATGGGCGTCTCATTAACTCCATAACCAGAGACAAAATCGTAACCAGAAACATTGCCTAATTTGCCGGTCAGATGATTCTCAATCTTGACGGTTCCGGCAACTGAGATTCCCAAATAGTTAAGCCAAGCGGCCAACAATTCAGGATCGAGTCCGCGCTGCTGAGCCAATAGAGTTGGCTCAACAGGTGTGGCTGAATCGGTAGAACGTGCAGCTTGAACCTCTACCACTGCGTTGAGATATTCGTCGATTTTCGAGACCGCTTGTTCGCGGCGTTGCATTAAAGCGGCTGCAATTGTGGCGAGTTGATGGAGTGGAAGTTCGCGGCGGCCAGCTGCAGTTAGCCGCGGATTATCCCAACGAGCAATATCTTTTTGTCCTTGATCGCCGGCAGTTGATGTCAGCAACGAAAACTCAATTTGCCCTTCATCGTTAGCCTGCGGCAAAGCGAAACGAAGATTCGCTTGCGCTTTGAGAGGGGCAGTTGTTTCAAGCCAACGTTTCGGTCCACCGACTTTGCCGATGTGGCCAACTGTGGTGAAGCGAAATAAGGCCGCTTGCCATTGCGATACATATTGCACAAGCTGTTCGACATCGGCATCTGTTACCGCTTCACCTGCTACCGCTCGTCGCCAACCTGTACGGAGTGGTTCCATGAAAATGTTGGGGGCGGTGTCGCGCAAGGCATCGCGCAACGACAACAAGTACTTGGAGCTTAAACCTTGCTGTTGTGCCCAGCGAACCACGTTCTCATCGGCTGCATCAAACTCTTTCGCATTCACCAGCAGCGATTTCAAATAGAGTTTCAATGGCAATCGGCCACCTTGATTGGTATCGAAGACGATACCTTGTAAGTTAACCGAACCGCCGTTGGAATCATTGGAGGTATAGCGATTATAGAATTGTCGAATGGCATCAAGTTTTTCATTGGTCCAATCTGCGGACGTCGTATTGGACGAAAACTCAATCGTGTCTGGCAGAAGCACTGCATGCCGCGCGACATCTTTGGCTGCGTCGAGATATTTGGTAACCAATGCTGGAGACATCACCAAGGCATTGCCCGTATTGGTAAAGCCTTCACCGGCCGCACCATCAACGGGAAACTCACGGGCTGGATCTAGTGAAGCAACCCCGGTGAGGTCGCGCAAAGTGTAGGTGTATTGAGCATTGCTTAAGCGGCGGAGAACGACGGGCCCCGGGTCGCCGGCTGTTTTTTGGGCTTCATAACTCAGGAAAGCTTGAATCCACCGCATCAGTTCTTCCCGCTCAGCAGCGGAGTATTGGGGTGAATCTTGCGGAGGCATCTGTGAGGTCTCGATTACCTCAAGAGCTCGTTGCCAGGTGTCTGAATGAGGAGCAAGTTTTTCGATCGAATCAGCTTGGATCGCTTGAAAGTTGATTTCCGCTTCTGCCAGATCATCGCCGTGACATTCGCTGCAATATTTCTGAAGGATAGCCGTGGCTTTCGTGCGATACCCCTGCAGAATCGACTCAGCCTCGTCGGCAGCCACAAGCTGGGGAGTCAAAACACTCATCACTCCCAGGGCGCAGAACCATGTGGATTGGTAAAACCAGTTGGATCTGCACAGCCACGAGTGCATAGCTCGTTGCGTGAAAGGCTCAAACAGCGTCATGATCGAAGAGACCTTTTGATTCTATCCGTACGACCTCAGCTAGATGAGGCGAGCAAGGTGGACGGAGGAGTGGGCGGGGGGAGGCAGGAATGTGGCGAATGTAATTTTCGGTTGCTACGAGTCGCGCTGGGTCTATGAACAGAGTCCATGAACTGAGCACATGGGGTGGGAACCATACATTCGTTCAACCTTCTCATTCTACCGAGTTCAGGGAGGGCTCGTCAAGAATTCGCGAGTTGACTGTGCCGAGACGCGCATCCAAAGCAGAACCGAAAGGAATTACAAATTCTTTATCGCTTGATTTTGGACTACATCTAGGATCATTCGCGAGTGTAAGTTATAGGTTGCGACCAAGCTTGCAACCCACATCCCAAATTGGGGATAAGCCCAACTTGCACAACGCTTCAGTAATATGATTCTCTCCCACTAGGAGTACGGCATGGCCAATCCCAGCGACCAAACATTGTCTCGATCCCAATCGATCATAAAGGACGTCATCGCTGGTATTGTGGTATTTCTCGTTGCCTTACCTTTGTGCTTGGGTATTGCGGTTGCATCAAACGCCGATCCGTTTGCTGGAATCGTGAGCGGAATCATCGGTGGAATTGTCGTAGGAATCTTGTCGGGTTCTCACACTAGTGTGAGCGGCCCAGCAGCTGGCCTGACGGCAGTTATCGCGGTTCAAATTGCAACCCTGGGTAGCTTCGATGCGTTCTTAGCTGCCGTATTGGTGGCAGGAATCATTCAAATCATTTTGGGATGCGTCAAAGCGGGCATCATCTCTGCGTTTGTTCCTTCGAGTGTGATCAAAGGTCTGCTCTCCGCTATCGGTGTGATCTTGATTATCAAGCAGTTGCCGAAAGTTCTCGGCCATCAAAAAGCCGTAGCCGCAGCTGCAGCAACCACAGCCGAACATGGAGGGCATGCGGTGAAGCATGAGAACATTTTCGCAGGTTTGCTCGACCTATTCTCGGGCGAGTATTTCATCGTGCCGTTGTTGATTGGTTTAGGATCCATGGCCTTTTTGATGATGTGGGACAAAATCAAGGTACTCAAGAAGTCCGTGATTCCAGCCCCGTTGCTCGTCGTGATTGCAGGGACATTGGTTACGGGCTTACTTCCATCGCTTGGTCTGTCCTATTCGATACCCGACAAGATGTTGGTTTCGGTACCCGTTGCCTCGAGTGCTGCCGAGATGATGGGCTTAATTCGGATGCCTGACTTTTCGGCATTATTGACGCCAGCGGTTTACGTTGCTGGCTTGACGATTGCCATTGTCGCTTCGCTGGAAACGCTCTTAAACCTAGAAGCAGTTGATAACATTGATCCGAAGCGACGTTATTCTCCGCCCAACCGAGAACTAGTTGCTCAGGGCGTAGGAAACATGATTGCCGGCCTGCTTGGTGGTTTGCCCATGACCAGCGTCATTGTGCGAAGTTCCGTGAATATCAACATGGGTGCTCAATCAAAGATATCGGCTATTTTACATGGTTTTTTGCTGTTAGGCTTCGTGCTGCTGCTCCCCAAATTGCTGAACATGATTCCGTACGCCAGCTTAGCGGCCATTTTGATGGTAACAGGTTTCAAACTCGTTAGCCCAAAGATGATTTTTGAACTCTGGAAAGCAGGCAGATACCAATTTGTTCCATTTGTCGTGACAGTGGTTGCGATTGTTGCGACAGACTTATTGATTGGGATTCTTATCGGCTTGGGTACGAGCTTGGCCTTTATCTTGCACAGCAACTATCGACGTCCGATACGCCGGATTATGGAAAAACATTTGGGTGGTGAAGTTTTACATATCGAACTGGCCAACCAGGTGAGTTTCCTCAACAAGGCAGCCTTGGATCAAACATTGCGCAATGTGCCTAAGGGTGGAAAGGTGCTATTGGATGCCAGTCGAACCGACTACATCGACCCCGATATTTTGGCTCTCATTCGCGACTATCGAAACAAAGTAGCGCCTGCCCATGGCGTTCAAGTCAGCATGCGCGGCTTCCAAAGTCGTTATGAGATGCATGACGATGTTCAGTACGTCGATTACTCCACCAAAGAACTTCAAGATGCGATCAGCCCGCAAGAAGTAATGCAGCTCTTGCTTGATGGCAATGCGCGATTCCGAACGGGCAACGCTTTATCGCGCGATGCAAGCCGACAAGTGCAAAGTACTTCCCAGGCTTCGTATCCGATGGCAGTGGTCTTGAGTTGTTCCGACTCGCGCACACCGACTGAACTGATCTTTGATCTGGGTGTTGGCGATGTGATGAACGTTTGCTTGGCTGGCAACGTGATGATCGGTCCGCGAGTGCTGGCGAGCATCGAATACGGTTGCGCGGTGGCAGGGGCGAAGCTGGTGGTGATATTGGGCCATACCGGCTCTCATATCATGTCGGCAGCAATCGATGTTTTGCAGAACCCTGGCCAAGTTGACCCAGCTCGGTTTGGCGAACATTTCTCAAGTGTGGCAGAAGAGATTCGCCCCGCTTACGAAAAGGTTCGCAAGGAACTGAAACTTCAGGGGCCGATTTCCGATCCAGCGTTCGTCGATGATGTCACGCGAGCGCATATCATCCAAGCGGTGGACCGCCTAACTCGGCTCAGCGGCACCATTGAGGAGTTGGTTTCGAGCGAGCGAATTGCGATTGTGGCGGTGATGTACGATGTCCGTTCAGGAACCATCGAAGTGGTTCACGCGACATCGGCCAGCATGCAAACGGCCTAAACCGATCCTAAATCCACGCCACAAAGTTCATTTTTTCAGGAAAAACGAACAAGCTTAAGAAACTTTAAGATTGCGGCCTAAGTCCATATTCGGCAAAATTGCCCGCGAATGGGTTAGGGGTTGGTTCATCCGAACCACCCCCGATTCTCCCCAAAAAGGCGCGAAATATGGACTCACAGTTTCTAAAGAGCAACAAAATCGTATTGGATGATTTGCTCTCGGGCCTTGTGATTTTCTTGGTGGCCGTTCCGTTGAGTTTGGGGGTGGCGCAGTCGACCGGCTTGCCGCCCGCGAGTGGGCTGCTGGCTGGCGTCATCGGTGGGATTCTGGTCGGAATGATCAGCGGATCGCATGTCAGTGTTTCCGGACCGAGCCCTGGATTGATCCTGGTCATCGTTTCGCAGTTTGCGGTGTTAGGTAGTTTTGAGGCGGTGCTTACGGCCACAATTATCGCCGGAATTCTGCAAGTTATCGCCGGCTGTTTTCAAGTGGGAGTGTTTGCCGACTTCTTGCCAACCGCTTTAATTCGCGGGGTCATCGCCGCGTTCGGGGTGATCTTCATTCTGAAGCAGATCCCGCATATCTTGGGACACGACGCAGACCCCGAAGGGGAAATGGCGTTTTGGCAACCGGACCGCGAAACCACTTTCAGCGAATTGTTTTCGATGGGTAATGATTGGCACGTGGGTGCTGCCGTCGTTGGACTCACATGCTTTCTCGTTTTAGTCGCGTTGGAATATCGAAAGTTCTCGCGAAAATTGCCGGTCCCCAGTCCTCTGATCGCGATTGGCGTTGCGCTACTGCTTTCGCTCGGCTTATCCCAATTCGGTGCTCCTTGGACCATCGATGGTAAACATCTTTTCCAAGTTCCATTAGCCAACGACTGGGGCAAGATCTGGAACTATCTGCATGCTCCCGATATTTCAGCCTTATTGAACCCGAAGGTGTATTTAGCAGGTGTTTTGATTGCGACGATAGGATCGCTGGAATCGTTGATCAGTATTAAAGCGATAGACATGATCGATGAGCAAGGGAGACGCACCTCAGGCAACCGCGAATTGATTGCTCAGGGTTGCGGCAACATGTTGTGCGGCCTAATGGGTGGCTTACCTATCACTTGCCTTGTGCCGCATAGTGCCGTTAACATCATTTCAAACGGTCGCACCAAACGCGCGACGATTCTACATGGTTGTTTCTTCTTGTTGAGCGTGGTCTTTTTTCCCGGCTTGCTCAACCGTATCCCGCTGTCGTGCCTCGCCGCGATATTGATGTTTGTGAGTTTTCAATTGGCTAGACCAGATTATTTCGTTCGAGCGTGGCGGGCTGGGCCGTATCAGTTTGCCCCATTTATGATCACGCTGCTGGCGATTCTCTTCACCGATTTGTTACCCGGAATTCTCATTGGCCTAGGCGTAAGCATCGCTTTTATTTTGCATAGTAACTTAAAGCGACCGTTAACCCGCACCATCGAAAAACATATCGGAGGCGAATTGTTCGTCATCGAGTTGGCCAACCAAGTGAGCTTTCTGAATCGCGCTGTTTTGGATCATACTTTACAAACCGCTCCACGCGGTACGAGTATTTTGATTGATGCTACCAACAGCGAATATATCGATCCCGACATCATCAACATGATTCGCGAGTTCAAAGATGTGACTGCGGCCAAGCATGGCGTCACGGTGAGCTTAAAGGGTTTCCGCGAGAAGTATCAAATCGAAGATGAAATCAACTTTGTGGATTACTCCACGCGTGAACTTCAATCGCAATTAACGCCTGCACAAGTGCTTCAACTACTAGAGGAAGGCAACAGTCGATTCTTATCGGGCAAACGGCTGAGTCGAGATTTGGGGCGACAAATTACGGCGACTTCGGCAGGACAACATCCGCTGGCGATTGTGCTCAGTTGTATTGATTCGCGGACTCCCACCGAGTTGATTCTCGATCTTGGCTTGGGTGACATATTCAACATTCGAGTGGCCGGAAATGTGGTCGGCCCCAAAGTATTGGCAAGTATTGAATATGGAACGGCAGTCGCTGGCGCAAAATTGATTGTGGTGATGGGGCATACACGCTGCGGTGCGATCAATGCATCGGTGCAACTTCTGGAAAGTCCCGATGTCGCGGCAGCCACTGGCTGTGAGCACCTGGACGCTATTGTGGATCGTGTGCGAGAGTGTATCGATGCGCGTGAATGGGAGGCTCATAAAGACGAAACCGGAGAGCCGAAACAAGCGTATGCGGACAAGGTCGCCCGAATGAATGTCATTCGACACGTTGACATGATCGTGCAAAACAGCAAGACCGTTCAACGGCTACTGCAGGATGGGAAAGTCGCCGTGGTAGGTGCTATGTACGACATTACGACCGGAAAAATGGAATTCCTGAAGGAGGCTCAAAGAGGTCTTTCGCCTAGCGATAAAGGGGAAGTAGCGGTATCTTAGGGCAAGAAGGCGTTACGCCTATACGAATTTGCACCTAAAATCGAAACGAACCATGTCCGACACTCCTGCTTCGAGCTCCCCAACCACAGCCACTGATCCTGTTCAAAAGGACTCGGGAGGAACCGCTTATCCATTAGATCCACAAGTTCAGCGCGAGGTGAATCGCCGCCGAACGTTTGCCATCATTTCGCACCCTGACGCGGGTAAAACAACACTTACTGAAAAGTTGCTGTTGTACGGTGGATGCTTGGAAGTAGCCGGTGCTGTCCGTGGGCGCAAAACCCAACGCGCTGCGACGAGCGACTGGATGGAGCTGGAAAAACAACGCGGTATCTCTGTTAGCTCTACCGTTTTGACCTTTGAATATGAAGGGGTCCAAGTCAATCTATTGGATACCCCCGGTCACCATGACTTTAGTGAAGATACATATCGCACACTTATGGCAGCGGATGCTGCCGTGATGGTGATCGACGCAGCTAAAGGTGTTGAAACTCAAACTGAAAAATTGTTCAAAGTTTGCGCGCTGCGAAAAATCCCGGTGCTGACCTTTGTTAATAAGGTGGACCGACCCGGTCGCGAGCCACTGGAACTGCTATCCGAAATCGAAGAGAAACTTGGCATTGAACCGGTAGCCATGTATTGGCCACTGGGGTCCGGCTTAGACTTCAGAGGCTTAGTCGATCTCTCCAATCGCCAAACGCATCTTTTTGATGGACGTGTTGGCGATCGTCGCGTTCCGTTCCGCACCGTACCATTTGATGAGCTCACCGAAGCGGACGCCAACGAACGAGTTTTATCGCAAGCTAGCGATGAGATCGATTTGGTAACAACAGCTGGAACTACATTTGATTTGAATCGTTATCGCAGCGGCGATTTATCACCGGTTTACTTTGGAAGTGCATTGGCCAACTGGGGCATCGAGCATTTCCTTGACGGCTTCTTAAAGTTGTGCCCACCTCCTGGTCCCCGCAAAAGCGATCAAGGTTTGATTCAACCTGCTCGCGCTCAGTTCACTGGCTTCGTATTCAAAATCCAAGCCAACCTTGACCCACGTCATCGAGATCGTGTGGCCTTTGTGCGAATTTGTTCCGGCAAGTTCGAACGCGAAATGGAAATCACTCATCCACGCAGCGGTGAAAAACTGAAACTGCGCCGAGCCCACAAAGTGTTTGGGCAAGAACGCGAAACGATGGATGAAGCTTATCCGGGCGACATCATTGGCTTGGTTAACCCAGGTGAATTTCGTTTGGGTGATACGGTTTGTGTCGGCAAACCCGTCAACTTTGAACCGTTGCCTCAGTTTTCACCTGAGTTTTTTGCGGTTTTACGCTGCAAAGATACGATGCGTCGCAAACAGTTTGGGCGTGGCCTCGAGCAGTTGATCGAGGAAGGTGCCATTCAGATGTTCATCGACTTGCGGTCAGGTCGACGGGAGCCGATTTTGGCGGCTGTCGGTGAACTGCAATTTGATGTGGTTCGCTTTCGATTAGAGAGCGAATACAACACGCAAACCGATATCGAATGGATGCCGTTGAAACTGGCTCGTTGGGTTAATTGCGATGAAAAGCAAGTTCTCGAATTGAAGTTGCCCTACTCTGCCAAAGTCGTGCGCGACCAATTTGGTCACCATGCTGTGCTATTCAATTCAACTTGGGACGCCGATTATGCAGTGCGTGAGAATCCTTCGTTCCGCTTTGATGCGATCCGGGTCGGAACGGCCGAAGAGATTGCAGCTCAAGGGACTAATGTTGGAAAAGTCCCGTTTACATTCTAGGCGTAGTTCGTGACGTAGCGCGGCAGTCCACTGCCGCGTTGCGTCGGATAAGAGGTTTTGGATAAGCGGAATTCCGCATGCGCGTAAGGAGGTTGTTTTGGACGCAGACGGCAGAGGACTGGCGTGCTAAAGCCGCTAAATCAATTCGGATAAGCAAAACTCCGCATGCGCGTAGGGAGGTTGTTTTGGACGCAGACGGCAGAGGACTGCCGTGCTACGTGGGGAGGTTGTTCTGGACGCGGAAACGGCAGAGGACTGCCGTGCTACTTTAGACTCACTTCTTTGCCGCCATTCTTGAGGCTTTCTTCTGCGGCGGACATGAAGGCGTAGATCTCAAGTGATTCTTCTGGGCTCACAGGTACTTCACCAGTGCGAAAGAACTTGACGATTTCGACGATTAATGGCTTGTATCCATCAAAGTTGCCGACGTCGAATTCACCTTTGTCGGTTTTGATTTTGCCGACGTAGCCTGAGCCTTCACGGAACTCACCAACGCGGCCATCTTTCCATGTTCCGGTGGCGATAATTTTACCATCCACTTTTTGACAAGTGACTTTTTCGCAGCCTGGCCCCATTAACGTGAATAACGATTCAACGCCATGAATCCCATACCAATAAAGCAAAGGATGAGTCGACTCGACACTGGCGGGACTGGTCGCCCATGCCGATTGAATTTTTCCATATTCGCCAGCCCGAGCAGCTTGGTTGGTCTTCGAAAAACGCAGAGCCGATGAAGTGAAGAATGGAACCTTGGTTTCTTTGGAGAGCTCAAACATCTTCACCGCATCGCTATAAGAGCCGGCTACGGGTTTATCGACAAAGGTTCTTTTGCCCGCCTTGAGGCACGGGATTAACTGCTGCAAATGGGGGCGTCCATCGTTGGTCTCCAACAAGACCACATCACAACGCTTAAGAAGTTCATCGATCGAATCGACAACTTCGACACCTAAAGCTTTCACTTTTTCGGTGTATCCCGGAATTCGTTCGACGCTTGATTGAATGTCCGCGCTGCCGTGTGGATAAGCGGCAACGACACGGCAATTGGCTAAAGCGGGGTCGGGTTCTTTGGCATTAAGAGCTTCGGTGAAGGCGATGGAATGCGAAGTGTCCAACCCGATGATGCCAACTTTGAGCAGTTTGGATTCAGGCGTGGAAGGCGCTTGTGCAAAAGCGACTGCCCCCAAAATGGTTAACGTACAAGTGAACAAAAACGCTAATTTCGCGAGATTAGCAAAGCTAGAGAAACTGATTTTAATGCAGGAGAGGTGGGACATAAGGCTGGCTCGTGGTACAAAGGAGGTGAGAATAGCGACGCGGTGAAGAGTAGGCACATATCCGCCGCGTGTGAGTCGTAGGATGTGCATGATGAACCAATTTGGTCGACGACGCAAGCAATGGCAAAATTTGAACACGTCCGGCATCGCCCCCCTTCGGTCTTGGAGCGACCGCGTGAGATCGTTTTGGCGCTTGCCCCAATGCGCAGCAACGTAAACCTGAGCCGCATTGTGCGTTTGGCAGGTTGCTCTGGAATTCAGCAGATTATCCAGATTGGTCCTGGGAAAGTGGACAAGGAAATTGCGCGGGACGCCATCGAAGTGGTTCAGGTGGAGCAACGTCGATCGTTGCCACCCGTCTTACAAAAATTCAAACAGGATGGATACACAATCATCGGATTGGAACAGACAACGGGTTCAGAGTGTCTATACCAATTTGAGTTTCCGCGACGTTGCGTATTGGTCATTGGCAATGAGCGCGACGGTTTGACAGATGATGTCTTAGAAGAATTGGACCGAGTTATTGAAATACCGGTCTACGGTCGTCCCTATAGTTACAATGTTGTGACCGCAACCGTGATGGCTGTTTATGAATATTGCAAACAGTACCCAGCGGGGTAGGTTCCAGCGCGGCAAAGTTCAGTCGTTCGTGCCATAGTGCCACGGGCAATAAATGGAGTGCAAGAATATGTTGTTACGTATCCAGGCTATGGTCCGAAATCCAAATTTACTGGTGATCGTTCTGACTTGTTGGAGCGTTTTTTGTTCGCAAATTGCAGGGAATGCTGCGGCACAGGAAGTTCGAGCTGTCGCGCCTCCGATGCATTTCGAAGCGGTGCCTGGAGAGCCGTTTGGCGTGGGAACATTGCAGATTCCGCTTCCTGCTCCGTTGGTTAGTGAAGCTCTGCGGGTTACCATTTTCGAAGCCAATAATCGGGTCTTTTATCCAGTATCTACGACGCAAGCCGTGGAATTGGAATTGAAGCCGACGCCACCATCGAATCGACGTGTAGGTCAAGGGAGATTGGTCCAACGCTTGCGTGAATCGATCAAAGAAATGCGCGATTTTCGGGCAGATCCGCGCGTTGTGACGATTCGATTTTTGTTTCGGGGCAACGAACCGCTCAAGCTTCAAGTCGTTGGAACCTTAACGCAAACCGTTGAAGTTAAGGTCGCAGATAAATCTGAAGTTCCAGCTGGTTATTATGGCGAATCGCTGGCGATGTGGTGGGATGAATATCTCAACTACAATCAAAGAACTTTAAGCGATGGCCATTTGCAACCCAGTGCAGCCTTGTATTTGTGCGACATGTTGCAGCGCAGAATGCAACTGAAATCGTCGTTGTCACAAAAACTGGATGAGGCTCGTAAAGCGGCCCCTTCCAATCGCTTTTTGGCCGACTTTGATTCGCGGTTGATCGATGCCATGAAACTAGTGGGTGGTATGCAGGACGAACGAATCAAGATGATGCAGGGAATGCTGGGCCCCAACCGGGATTATCAAGCTCAATTTGATGTTCCAACTTTCAAGATCGTCGACGAACCGACCGAAGGGGCTGCAAAGACCAAGCCCGTCGATACGATTGAACCGCTCGCCAACCACATTCCTCCCGAATGGCTCTATATTCGCTTCGGTAGTTTTTCGAACTACCTGTGGTTTCAGTCGATGGGTGATCGCCATGGTGGCGATATCGCCCAGATGGTGACTTTGCGCGGTGTGTCGTTCAACTCGACCGAGAAAATCGAACGGTTGCTCAACACGAAAATGACCGCCATCGCCAAGTTGTTCGGCGATTCGGTGATCGAAGATATGGCCGTTGTGGGGCGTGATCTTTATTTGCAAGAAGGTCCTAGCATCGGCGTGTTGTTCAGGGCGAAAAATCGATTGTTATTGATGTCATCATTTCAATCGGAGCGAAGTGCCGAGCAAAAACGTTTGGCCTCTGCGGGAGCTAAGTTAGACAAGCTCGAGATTCGCGGACGTGAAGTTTCGTTCTTGCATACGCCCGATTTACGGTTGCGATCCTATATGGTTGCCGAAGGTTCGCAAGTATTGATCACGTCATCGCGGGCGATGGTCGAGCGTTTTCTTGATGTGGCCGATGGGGCGACACCATTGTCTGGAACCACTTCGTTCTTGGCTGCCCGAGAACTTTTGCCGGCCCAAAACCAGTATTCCATCTTTGCCTATTTTTCTCCAGAGTTTTTGCGTGGCTTGCTGAGTCCGCAGTACCAGATTGAATTGCGCCGACGGACGCAAGCTCAAGCCGCATTGGACATGGTAGAAATGGCCGATTGGGCAGCCAAAAGCGAAGGAATTCAAGCCAAAAGCGTAGAAGAATTAATCGCAGCGCAATTGCTCCCCGCCGATTTTATGCAAAGGTCAGATGGCGCGATGGTGATTTTGGAAGATGGACAATGGCGCGATACCTTGCGAGGTTTTCGCGGCTCCTTCTTGCCAATTGCTGATATCGAATTAGCCAAAATCTCACGCAGCGAAAAATCGCAATACGAAACCACCGTGGATTATTTCCAAACCAATTGGCAACAATTGGATCCCATCATTTTCGGTTTGAGACGATTCGCTCGAAAAGATATCCCCAATCGAGAGCAATTGATTTTGGAAGCCTATGTCGCTCCGTTTCAGAGCGACAAATATGGTTGGGTGGCGCAGGTCTTGGGACCGCCTAGTCCCGATTCGATTGTTCTTCCATCCGATGATATCGCTAACATTCAGCTCTTTTTACAAGGCGTGCCCGGATCGGGGACACCTAACCATCAGTTCTTTGTCGGCATTAAGGACATGATGCCTCCCGATCCTGCGGAAACCAAAGGCTTATTGCGGAGCTTTTTAGCGTTGCAAGCGATGCCCGCTTATGTAGGAGCTTGGCCTGCGCCCGGTTTGCTGGATATCCTTTTTCCTCAAGCCCGCATCGGTCGCGATGCGTCTGGCCTTACACGTATGTTTTTGGGCGTCTGGCGTTGGGAGGGAGATGGTTTTAGCTTGCTGTCGTTTGATCGTTCGATCATTGAAAACGCAGCAGGCATCGTTCGGCCTGAACAAGTCGATGATTACGCGCAGATTCGACTTTCTGTCAACGATATGGCGGGAAGTCAAATGGAACCATGGCTCAACCGATTTTGGTACCGACGTGGGTTGGCTGGTTCGTTGGGCAATGCAGAGTATCTTAATTTTGCACAGCAGCAATTTCATTTGGAGCCAACAGCGGTTCGCGTTGCCACCGAAGAAATGATTGGGGCTAAACTGCAATGTCCTGTGGGGGGTGAGTTGAAATGGTTAGGGGATGCCAAAGCGGGTGAATGGGTCAGTACGGCTTGGCCTGCTGAAGGACTCAATCCAGAAACCGCTGCTCTGGCAGAAGGTTATCGAGCCCCCTGGATCGATTGGTGTCGCGGTGGTCGCGTCCATTTATCACAATTGCCCAATAGTTTGGCCGTATTAGGGATCATCGAGTTGGAACAACCGCCACAAGTGGATGCTGCAGCGCCAACGGGCGATGCACCTAGTGCATCGAGTTTCTTTAGCTTGCCATTGCAAATGTTCTCTGGAAATAAGAAAAAGTAGCTGCGACATTTGCAGCGACTCCAGCTTTTTCGAAAGAACGCAGTGACATGGGGCGATCCAAAGCCAAGCAACATCGGAAACACCTTCAGCACATCCGCCGCCGCACCGCACCAGGGACAGCTCCAGGGACTTTGGTAGTTGATCCAACTGCCTCGGTGTCGACTGTCCGAGTGATGGCCTATAGCGCCAATGATTTCTTTGAAGAAGATCATTTTTCGCTGCAAAAGCTCCCCGAACTGCAAAACCGGTTTGCGGTAGTGTGGATCGACATCACGGGTCTCGGTAGCCGAGAACTGATGGAGGATTTGACCCAACGCTTGAAGCTTCATCCGTTGGCGATGGAGGATGTGGTCAATGTTCACCAGCGTTCGAAGGCCGATCCGTACGAGGATTATTTGTTTCTCGTCGCCCGCATGCTGGATGACGAGAATACGCTGATGTCCGAGCAGATTAGCATGTTCGTGAAGCAGGGCTTGGTGGTCAGTTTTCAGGAACGGCCCGGTGATTGTTGGGATCCGGTCCGACAACGCATGCGTCAGGCGCGGGGGCGGGTCCGCGTTTGTGGTGCCGACTTTCTCTGTTACATGTTGCTCGATGCGATCATCGACAGTTACTTTCCAGTTGTCGATCGCATCTCCGAAATGATCGACGAAGCGGATGATGAAATCCTGCACGATCCCGATCCACTGCACATTCAAAAGGTGCATGAGATTCGGAGTCAACTTCTATCAATCCGGCGCAGCATCAGGCCACACCGCGAGATGCTCAACGAATTGATTCGCGACGACCATCCACTGATTCAGGCAGAGACGAGGGTGTTCTTCCGCGATTGCTATGATCACGTGATTCAGGTGATGGACTTGGTGGATACGTATCGCGAATTGACCGCCGACTTGCGCGATTTTTATATGAGCGCGGTCAGCAACAAGATGAATGAGGTGATGAAGGTGCTCACCATCATTTCGACGATTTTCATTCCCTTGAGTTTTATTGCGGGAATTTATGGAATGAATTTTGATACCGATTCGCCATGGAATATGCCCGAGCTGGGTTGGCGATTTGGATATCCCATTGTTTTGAGTGGGATGGCATTGTTGGGCTTTGGTTTACTTTTCGCTTTTTATCGACGTAAGTGGCTGTAAACGGGGCCAAAGTAACGGTGATAGTGGCTGTTCCAACGACGCACCCCTAAAGCTAGTGAGCCTTACAGTTTAACAAAGGGGCCCTAGAGAAATAAAAATCGCGATGCAAGGCTGATTTGAGGATTCTTTGGCTGATTCGTTCAAACTTTTTGAATCGGTCGTGCCGATAAGTCCGTCTGTAACGCCGTTGTGGATTATTTCGTATCTACAGGGCGAAGGCCATTAGAGCAGCCTGCATCAGCTCCGAGCGCCCTAGGGGGGTGATCTTCGCGGTGATGCAATGGGGATGCCGCTGGAGATCCATCAATGAAAATGCGAAGTTGGGGTTGGACCAGATCCTTTGCGTTGGGCCTTGCCTTGGCAGGTGGCGCAAGCCATCTGTACGCCGGCGGCCCAAGTGTTCCCGGCAAACCGGCAACACACACAAAGTCTGTGAGTAGTGATTCAAATGTAATGGCTGCACCGGTCAGTTATGCAGCCTCTCCATATGGGCCTGCACCTTATGGTCCAGCACCCTATGGACCAGTAGAACCCATGGCGATGGGACCTATGCCATACGGCCCCATGCCTTATGGACCAAACGGTCCTATGCCCAATGGACCAATGCCATACGGTCCGATGGGACCTATGGGACCAGTCGGCATGGACGGTCAGGACATGGTATTCCATGGACCTCCACCTGCTGGACTAGAATCTGAATGCGATTCGCCGTTTGGTGGCGGATGCTGCGGTGATGGAAGCTGTGGCGGTGCTTGCGGAAGCGGGTACTGCGGCGGTGGAATTCTAGGAGGCGGTCTGCTCGGTGGTGGTGGCGGTGGATGCTGCCCATCATGCGGTGGAATCGGTGGCAATGGCTGCGGTCATTGTGGACCTATCCGCCGAATGCTTTCCTGTGGTCCATTCGGTGGAGCTTTAGCTTGCCGAAATGGCGACTGCGGTGGCTTTCATCAAGGCTTAATTCCAGGTCTCGCTGGTTTGCTTTTACCTTACGGCGAAGGTGGTGTTTGTGCCCAACGTTGGTACGACATAAGCGTCGGCGGCATTGGACTACGACGAACAAGACAAGGTGGTCAAAACATCAACTTGGCGAGTCAAGGTATTGGTGGCCCAATCATCTTGAGCACCAACGATTTGGCGCTCGATCAAACCGAATGGGGCTTGAACCTTTTGGTTGCCGTACAAGTTGGTCCAGGTGGTTCGGTTGAAGTGAGTTACTTTGGCTTGAACAACTGGGATACGACCTCACGCGTAACCTCAGCAAACCCTGATATTTACTCGGTATACAGCGATTTCGGACAGTCGCCATTCAACGGCTTCGATGACTCCGACCGCTCGTTTGTGCAGAGCGCAACGTATCGCTCGGCATTGAACAACGGTGAAGTAAATTATCGTCGACGTTGGGTTGGTCCGTACTGCTGGTTCCAAGGTTCTTGGTTAGCCGGTCTTCGCTACTTCGACTTAGATGAAGCTATGGATTATTCGACTGCTGGTCAGTTGAACAATGCTCAAAACCAAGGCTTGCGATTCTTGAATCAAACCACCGAAACACGCAACGCTTTAACCGGCGTTCAAGTGGGTGGTGACTTGTGGATGAATGTGATTCCAGGCTTGCACATCGGTACTGAATTCAAGACCGGTATCTACGGTAACGTCGCTGAAGCGAACACCACAATTGTGGCTAATTCGATTCCAGACTACACCGAGTTTGCAAGTGATGCGACCACAGCATACATGGGTGAAATCAGCTTCAAGACCGTGTACCGAATCAACTACAACTGGTCGTTCAGTGCAGGTTACCAGATCATGCAGATCGACAACCTAGCTTTGGCACCAGTGAACTTCAACACGGTTCCTCCACCAGACTTCAACGGCCCAGTCGCACGCACACCGTTTATCGACAACAACCAGAACGTGACCTACCAAGGTTACACCCTCGGTGTCGAGTACATCTGGTAGTGAGTTAAGTTGCGGAACCTTAGGGAACTGAGGAATTCGCGAAAAATAACGAAAATCACAAAACCCTCGAAGGAGTCCCATCCTTCGGGGGTTTTTTCGTTTTTTGGCCCCAATCGAGTGAGAAATCGCTTGGTTTCTCGCTACTACCCCGCTGAAAGAAGTATTCCGACTATTCCAATTCTATCAATTATTTCGGGTGAATTGTGGGAACTTGGACAGTTAGTAGGACATCAGAAAGAGAGTGTTTTGTTGACAGTGTAGGGGTCGCAATTAGAATCGAGTTCACAGGCCACCTATGCACCTCAAATTTCCCATCTTGCCAAATGCGGGAATTTGGAGTCGATAGAGGGACCTGTCGAGCATTCGGCGCGAAACGAGTTGTCTGACATTTGCCAATCAGTTATTTGTCAGCGTCATTGCACCTGCTTGTCTGTAATTCTATAGGTTGATTTCTGCGGAATGTTGTAACACCGCAGGGCCTTATCGTCCTTTCGGGCTAGTCACTGGCTGAGGAAAATAACGTGAAGTCGCGTAAGCCTGGATCTTCTCGGCGCTCTCGTAAAGAACAACAGTTGTCCCGTCAACGAGCTGCTAATGCTCGCCGAGTGCGACTTATTGAGCACTTGGAGGATCGCCGTTTGATGGCTGTCGATCCTATCAACGGTTTATATTATCCGCCGATCGGGAAGTACACTGCGTTATTGCCTGCTGGAACTCGAGCTGAATATGTTCGACTTTCCGATCAGCAGTTTGCAAACCGAACCGGAAGTGGCGAATCCGTTGCCGAAGGGGACGGCGGATTTTTCAATGCGGTTGAGAGTGAACCGAACAATGGCGTGAACTCAGCCAACTATTTGCCATTGGGAACGGCATCTGGCAAATACTCGACGGTGACGGTATCGGGTAGTCTGCCGCCGAACACGCTTGGTCTTCTTTCCAACGACTCTGATTATTATTCGTTCGACCTGCGAGCAGGTGACATTCTTGACGCGGTGCTCGACGGAGCCCCCAACTTTCTCGATGTGTGGGATATCTCGCTCCAAACGCCAAATGCTCAAGAGCTGATTGGCAGCCAACTTTTGGTTCCCAATATTTACCCTGACTCTTCTCCGTTGAGTGACGGCGATTTGTTGACCGGTGGCGTGGATAATCGTGACGCTTCGCTTCAGTATGTAATTCCGACCGACGGTCGGTATATGTTCCGTGTCTCTGGCGGGTTGAACTCTTACACCGCCACCTTGCGAGTGTACCGTCCTGTTTTGGAAAACACGCCTGTTGGCACCAAGCAGATTCTGTACTTAGACTTCGATGGTGAGCAAGTCGTACGCAGCACCTGGGATCCAACGTTGCCAGGCACAGCGCGCTTGTCACCATTGGCGGACTTCTTGGCCAACTGGAACTTGCAACCGACCGATGAAAGTGCTGTGATCGATGCGATCGTAGCCAATGTGACAGAGAACTTTGTTGGCTCTCTCCAAGCCACGGGCAACAACGGCTTGTATCGTGTCACCGGTCAAGCGGGTGATTTCGATCTAGAAATTCGCAATAGCCGCGACCATGCCGATCCATGGGGCTTACCAAACGTAAGCCGCATCATTATCGGTGGTACAATTGCCGAATTGCAGATTCCAACCATTGGTATTGCAGAAAGCATTGACGTTGGTAACTTCGAAACCGAAGAAACCGCAGTGGTTCTGTTGGACCTTTTGAGCGCCAATGCGTTAGATCCAAACAGCATCAATTCAATTCCGTTGTCGGGCGCAACGACGCGTGTGCGAGCGATTGGTGAAGTAGTTGGTAACATTGTTTCCCACGAAGCAGGCCATTACTTCGGTGCATGGCATACCAACAACGCGAACGCCACCATTCAATTGATTGACTCAGGTGGAGTGGCCATTTCAGTATTCGCTGGTGTTGGCCCAGACGGTATCTTCGGAACTCCAGACGATATCGACATTGATTTCGGTACCGATCAATATTCGTCGAAAGAGTTTTTCACTGGTCGCCAGAACTCAGCC
>JAFLCP010000071.1 GCA_017303505.1 Planctomycetota bacterium
CGACCCGTACGCCGTGCAACCGAAAGCACTTCGGGAACCTCGACAATAAGCGATTCCACACGACCGGCGAGGCGTTGGCTTTCTGCAAGCGAAGTACCTGGTTCCAACCTTAAGTTGATCGTGGCTGTCCCCTCATTGAATGGCGGCAAAAACTCGCCTCCCATCCATGGCAACGTAGCGCAGCTAAGCAGCACCAGCACGCTAACACCACCGAGTACCAAACGTGGACGATTCAGGGTCCACCGCAGCATTCGCTCATCGACTGACTTGAGCCAACGCATGAGAAGCGGATCACGTTTATCTGCAAGAAACGGCGCGCTGGGCAGAAGCACGCTTGCCAAAACCGGTGTGAAGGTTAAAGAAACAACGAGCGAACATAGTAAGGCGACAATATAAGCGATCCCCAGCGGCGCAAACAAACGACCTTCGAGTCCCGACATCATAAATAGAGGCACAACAACAAGAACTACAATCAGTGTTGCGTATACGATTGAATTACGTATCTCACTGGAAGCAGAGAAAATAACGTCGATTGGGGCCTTCTGTTCCGCGATTGGGAGTTGTTTGTTCTCGCGCAGTCGCCGGTAGATATTTTCGATATCGACAATCGAATCATCCACCAAATCACCAATAGCAACCGCGATTCCACCAAGGGTCATCGTGTTGATGGTAATACCAACAACGTAGAAGATAATAATCGTTAAAAGGATCGAAAGAGGCATGGAGGTCAGCGAGCTAACGCTGGTGCGGAAGTTTCCCATAAGGAGAAACAAAATTACAACGACCCAGATCGCGCCATCGCGAACCGCTTCGCTGACGTTGGCTACGGCCGATTCAATGAATTTACTTTGGCGAAAGATCTCAGTCTCAATCTTGATGTCGGCAGGTAGTTCTCGCCTTAGGGACTCCAACACCAAGTTGATTCTCCTATCTAGAGCGATTGTGTCTGCATCGGGCTGTTTTTGCACTGTCAGCATCACTGCAGTGCCACCTCGCAATTCGCGATATGGCTTTGGCATAGCTTGGTTGCTTTCCATGGCAGACGACCGTTCTACGGGCATCTCACTCGCCTTGTGTTGCTCATACTCCTTTGAATGGGAAACCGCGAAGTGTGTATCGGCGTCGATTTTAATAACAACGGATGCATCGCCGCGTTTGATTGGGCCTCCAAACACGACATCCGCCACATCTCCAATTCGAATTGGGATCTGCTCTCGCCAAAGAATCGGTGTCGCAGCGATCTCCGCCAGCGTCAGAGATTGACCTTGTATACGTAGTAATGATTCTTTATCCCCCCGATTCATCACACCACCGCCGGCTAACACATTAGCCTTACTCGTCGCTTCTGTAAGCTGAGCGAGTGTGACGTTGCGAGCCGCAAGTCGCGAAGGGGATGTGAGTACTTGGTATTGGCGAAGGATTCCACCCATCACCGAGACCTGTGAAACGCCCTCGACTGCGAGCAATCGATTGCGAACGGTGAATTCACCTAGTGTGCGGAGTTCCATAGCCTTGGCATCGGCTTCCGCTGGGGTTTTGGCAGGGGAATCACTTCGAAGACCCAGCAACATAATCTCGCCCATAATGGAAGAGATTGGAGCGAGTGTTGGATTCGTATTAGGAGGAAGCTTGGACTGCGCAAGTTGAAGTTTTTCGTTGACGATTTGGCGATCGACAAAGATATCCGTGCCCCATTCGAACTCCACCCAAACGATGGAAAGGCCAATTGCAGAAGAAGAACGGACGCATTTGACGCCGGTCGCACCATTGAGGAGTAACTCAATTTGGCGAGTGACAAGCACCTCAACTTCCTCTGGTGCCAGTCCTGGGGCCTCTGTCATGATTGTAACAGTGGGCCTGTTTAGATCCGGAAAGACATCAACGGGCATCGTTTGTAGTAATGATACGCCAACAATCATCGCCAGAAGCGACGCGATAGCGACAATCGCTCGATTATGCAATGAAAAGCGTATGATTTCGTCTAGCAATTGATTACCTCAGTGACGCAAAAGCTGTTTGCAATTCTCGTCCGCCCGCAGAAACCACCGCCTCGCCTTCCATAATTCCACTGGTGATTTCTATGAACTCACCGTCTGTTCGCCCTACTGTCACTCTGCGACGCTCGACGTAATCGTCTGCCCTCTGCACAAATACAAAAGCATTTAAGCCGTCGCGCAAAACGGCAACCGTTGGCACAACTAAAGCAGATGAACCATCCGTGGATTTAATCAATACGGTGAGTTGCATCCCATCACGCAGCTTGCCTATTTGTTGCGTAACTGCGGCATGATCGGTTGTAACTCGATTCAGAGTCGGGGTAGTATTGAGATTTGACACAAGCCAAATGCGCTGTGTTCGTGTTGCTTCACTGACGATCGGACCGACGCGGACGACGTGAACAGGGAATTGTATGTTGTCATTGGAGAGAACTGAGGCTTGGCCTACGCTCTCATTAGTAATTTGGTCTCGAAGTTGTGCTGGCAGATGCGCTTCGATCCAAACTGAATTTAAATTTTGAATTTCAACCAGCGATTGATTAGCCGCAACTGTTTCCCCCAAAGTTCCAACCCAAGAGACAAGTCGACCATCAATTTCTGCCCTAATTGGCAAGTAATCAATGATCCTCTTTTCTCTCTCTATGGATTCGATTTCATTAGCATTCAGTCCGATGGAAGCTAGCTGACGTTTCAAACTTTCAACACGCTCCTCCAACTGCTCTGCCTTGGCTGTTACTTCCACTAAGACGCGACGTGAGATTGTTTCAGTGCCCACGTTCTGCAGTCGCTGTGCTCGTTGTCGGAACAGATCGGCATCAAGAATTGTTTTCAGCAGATCTAATTGCAATGCATAAAATTCGGGAGATGCAATCTCCATCAGCAATTCGCCTGCAAGAATCTCTTTTCCTGGGGTAAGGGTATGTGAGTGAATCGTGCCAGCGACCTGAGACGATGCTACCGATCTATTCTCAGGTGGAAGCGTTACGCTGGCGGATAGTGGAATAGCATTGCCGAGCTTTTGCCAATTTGCGGTTGCAGTCTCGATTCCAAGTCGACGTCGGTCTTCTGGCTTTAGTTTGAGTACACCGAGAAAAAACAGACTCGACAACTCATGGCCACCTTTTACGACAACGCGATCGCCCGGGTAAATGTCGCCCTGGACAACTTCCACAACGGAAATTCCTGAGCTATTTGGATTTAGCCTCCTGGGACCAATTGTAACGTTTCGCTTTTTGTATTCTGCTGAACCACGTGTTGATGCTTCCTCGACAAATACATAAGTTTGAAGGCCGTCGCTAAATACTGCGCTGAGTGGAATCGCTATCCGATCCTTTTGTGTGTTGGTGTGTATGACTGCATTTCCCACTAACCCCGGTATCACTACTGGATTTGATACAGATACCCAAGCCCAGCCGACTTGCGTTGTCGGCTCCAAACCTGCATCAATTCGATCAATAGCTCCTTCGAGCCGCACTGTGCCATCGGCAAACTCCAATTCGACTTTCTGCCCAAGCTCTACGCTGAATAAGTTCTTCTCTAGTATCTGTAGCCTCACCCACGTTACATCGCTATTGACGATTTCAAAGAGGTGCTCAAATGCATCTACAAATTTCCCTTCAGATAGATCCGAGTGGATCACCTTACCAGCGATCGGAGAACGAACCAAATGTCGAATCGGCTCTAGCTCGTTTTGCTCAAGGGCAGTTGTATCGAGACCGAGAGTTTTGGCTCGGATGCGAGCGATTGCAAGACTGTTCTCGGCCTGTTGATACGCATTTTCAAGATCGAGCAGACGCGTCATGGGCACTGCGCCTACGTTGGCGGAAGGTTTCGTAATCTCAAGCAGTTGTTTGTTGAGGGCTAGCTCTTTCTTGTACTGATTGTATTCAAGCTGAACCATTTCGAGTTCTCGGCTTTCGAGTTCAGCGACGACTTGGTCCTTGGCAACACTATCGCCTGGGCGAACAAGCAGCCTCGTTATGCTTCCCGAAATCTGTGCCGACCCAAATGCTTTGGCGTTCCAGGGGGCAACGGTTTCGGCGTAAGCATATAGACGGGAGGACACTTCGCCTAAAGAAACTTCGGTTGTCTCAAGGCCAATTGCATCGCGAGCTTGCTTGGAAAGAGTGATGTAGCCTCGATCTGTATCAACCTGAACGCCTTTGGTTGGAAGCGGCTGATGCCCTTCATGCGCGTGCACATGAAGGGCAAAAAGCAAGAGTAGTAAAGTGAGGATTAGTCGTTCTATTGCTAAGAAAAACATATGCTCACTTCTTGATGAAACTGTCAGGGTCAGGCATTGGCTCTTTGGAAGACTTGGCTGAAGTCAAGAATTCATCAACGCAAGGAGGACAGCAGAACTCATATGACTTTCCATCGATAATCCAAGCAAACTTCGGATTCGCTTTCGTGCCGGAGATGGGGCAAAGCCTATCACCGACCTTTGGCTTCATGTCGTGCTCGGATTTGATTCCCTTAAACTTCTGCGATGCGGTAACACTGCCATTCGCGATAATATCTGACGATGTGTACCATCCTCCCGGGGTCAAATAGAGTTCCTTTTCGGCACCTTCCGCCAGTTTGTCTGGCATCTCAGGCGAATCTCCATGCGAATCTTGTCCAGATTGAAAGCCGAGTCGGAAACGTTCCCCGTCGATGCGAATATTAGGAATTGTCACATCAAGTTTTCGACCAATTAATTCGCTCGGCAGCTTCCCAACGAACAAGGATGTCTTGTTTTCTGCATCGCCTTCTTGCGGGCTGGGCTCGAAGGCAATGCTCTTGGAGTCAGCATCTCCCTCCGCTTTGACGAAGCCTTTCATCGACTGACTTTCAACGTCGATAACACGAGTTTCGTCTTTTCCAAGTGTATATAGGCGAATTGTGCCGTCCGACTCGACAACTGCTTCAACATGATAGCTGTCCCTACCAAGCGAAACCATAATTCCGCCGTGAGCACCTGCTTTGTGCCCGTGCTCCGTGTCTGATTCCAACGATGCAGTCGCCGTGGACTGCACATCGGAATCCTTAGCGTTTCCTGGTTTGGCCTGCTCAAGTGTTGATTGGGTGGTATCTGCGCCTGCATCACTGACTTGGTTGGCTGGGTTGCACCCTGCGATGATCAATAGGCCAAGTGCAGAACTCGAAGCAAAACTCACAATCAGCCAGTCTCTTTTTTTCATTTTTGGACCTTCGTTATTCGTTGAATCAAACTACTTCTTGAGCGACGCTTCATATAGATCGTCAAGCTTTGCAAGGAACTTCTCGGGAGCAGCAGTCATCTTTTTGACGCACGGTGGGCAGCAGACAAACACTGCATGGCCTTCGACAATACCCATCTTGGACTTCTCCGAAACTTCGTTGTCGGTCATGACGAGGCAATGACCTTGAGCTTTTGCAAAGTTTGCTCGAATCTTGTCGAGGTACTTCGGATCAGGCGTGGACTTCAAACAGTCTTTGCAACAAACGTAAAGCACTTCCTTTGTGTCTGCATCGGTCATTTTTACCAGTGTCGCATGCTCCGTGAGCGACTCGCCGGACACTGGACAAATCGCTTGAACGGCGATTCGCAATCGCTCTCGACGATGTTCCGGGCTTTCCTTCTTCGGATCATCACCGAAAACGAATCCTACGAAAGCAATCGATACCGCAATTGCGAAAAACTTGGTTACTCTGTTGATCATTCTTCTTCCTCGTACTGCTGACATGAAACAGATACACATTACTCATTTCCTTGTTACTACAACTTCATCGATTCAACCCATTGGTTCACCTCGGCGATGTCGTTTGCGCCGATCAACGTAAGTTGCCGGTCATCGCTTTTCCAACTGACAGCCAATTGGCCAGCGGATTCGACGATCTTGCACGTTTTACCAGCACACTGCGTTTCAATCGATGGCGAATCGCCAAACCATACAGGTTGCTCATCCTTGTGTTCGAATACGATGAGTGATCTGCCATCACTTCTTTCGCAAATTGATGCGGAGCACTTACAACACGGCATGTTAAGAACGTGAGTCGAAACACGGGTAAACCCCTCTGGGACGCTCTTGAAGAGAGCTGGTTCATAGCCCAGGTATTTTGTGGTTCCTGATGCATCCAGCTCTTTGCCCTGGTACTTCGCGACGAGTTTGCTGATTGCAGCTTTCGGCTCGGACTGAGCGGACCGAATCACATCTTGAAAGTCAACCGCAAGAGCCGCGTGCTCATGTGACGCAAGGCCACCATCGTGATCGGACGATGAATTGTTTCTCGCCACAAACCAAATGAGGGCGATGGAGGCTGCGGTCGCCAGCATCGCGTATACCCAATTCTTAGACTGTGATTTTGAGGATATTGGAACTACCGCCTGCTCGTCCAGGCGACTTGTCACTCGATCCCATAGGGCATCAAGGTCGACGTGTGATTCAGACTGGCGCATCAATACGCCAATCGCTCGGTACTGCTCTACTAGCTGACGGCAAGCCTCGCACTGTGCGAAATGCGAATCGACCCGCTCACGCTCGTCTGCTGTCAATATGTTGTCGACGTATGCTGAAAGGTTTTCTTCTATCCACTCACAGTTCATCGTTAAGCCTCCCAACCCAATTGGAGCAGAGAAGTCCTTAGCTCTTTTCGTGCCTTGTTCAATCGCGAACCAACGGTGCCTTCAGGAATACCGAGCACGCCGGCAATCGCGTCGTAGCCAAGTCCTTCGACTTCCTTCATGTGCAGAAGGGCACGCTGCTCGCCGGAAATTTGTTCCATCGCAAGCCGCAAGACTTCCGCGTCATCTGCTTTCGCTTGACCTGAGGGTTCGTCGATCATCACCGTTGTATTCGCCAACTTTCGGACGCGTTGTTCTTCGCGATTCGTCTTACGTAAGTATTGCAGACTTTGATTGACCGCCATTCGGTGCGCCCACGTTTCTAGAGAGGATTCAAAGCGAAACTGATTGAGCTTGGCGAACAACTGGATGACGAAATCTTGCATCACGTCGTCGGCATTGCTTGGTCCAACAATCTTACGGATCACTCGATAAATCCTCGAACCCAAGAGTTCGTAAATCCGCTTCTGGTGTTCTCGACTACCCTCGGCGGCCCTACGTACCCAAACGGTTAACTCTTCAACTGAAACGTTCTCGATCGCCACCCCTGTGGATGACGTCTTCAGCGAATTGGATGACTCTGATTGCTGCATTCTTCACTCCTTGCTGCAAAAAAGTAAAACCTGCTCGAAGTTGTTTCGACTTCGAGCAGGCTGACTTCGTCTGCACCGCTCAGAAATTAACGGCGGCAGCAAGATCGGGTATCCAAGCAGCAATACGCATTCTTCATGCAGCAGATTGACTGGCCTTTGGCCGACACGGAAGATTCATTCGCAACGGTGACGCTACCCTTGGACGCAAAACCGAGCGAAGCTAGCGCGACAACACCCAACAAAGCAGTTTTCGACAACATGATTCACCTATGATTTTTTGAAAGACTCTAGCACTAGTGTTGCGATCCAACTGCGGATTCACAACGCTCCTGACGAAACAAAACTTGGTTTCGTTGTCGTTCTCAATTCTTCCAAACACAGGCAATCGTTTGCCAAGATCGTCCACCGAAGCGGACGGGCACTTCAAACTTACGCAGTTCGAAATTCGCCGAAACGAGGAGTGGCATTGGGGCAACAACAGAACTCGACCACGCCTTTTCGTTGCCATGGATCGAGACTGGTTCCACTTCAGTCTTCGCATGGACGATAAGCTTCACACAGCGGCATTGCGAATCCTCGCAGACCTTGGATTGGTTCTGAGACGTCCTAGAGGACTCATCTTTGGCAGTGGATCTTTCCGCCCTTCGACCAGTGCACTTCGGGCACTTTCCGACCGGCTTTGGCGTCGAGACGGACTTGCTTCCCGATTCGAGATCTCTGACCACGACCTCGTTAGCGGAAGGAGAATCTCCGAACAGCCCTTTCCCCAAGCAACAGCACGAAATCCCCCCAAAGATCTGGCTGATCGACACAGCGAACAGCAAAACAATTTGGAAGGGAAACTGAAACATGTGAGTTCACGAAATGGAAGAAATTCCGGTGTAATGCCTATTTGATGCTACCGCGCAGCCAATCCTTCACGACAGACCAAAATTTTCATCTTCGAAGGGTGAAGTTGCTAGCAATCTCGCGCATTTTTAAGCATTTCGTGGCTTTTCCAGCAAGAAATAGGCGTAAGGTTCGTCAAGCACTGTCGAATCCGTCGGTACTAAGGTCAGGCATTTGGGCGAGAACCCAACAATCTCACAAGCTTTCCAAAACTCATCCAAGAAAAAGGAAACCATTTTCGTAGAGCCAAACCCGTATCCCCAACTTCTTCCTCTTGTTGAGAACCTCGCCGTTGCGTAGCGAATTTGAGTGAATGCGACACCTCCAGGCTTCAACAGACCAAAGAAAACTTGGATTAGTCGCAGAGCGTATGCTTTCGACGGCAAGAGCTCAAAAACATACGTACATACAACGACATCGACTGGTTCGACCTTACTCAAGATTCCTTCGGGGCGTCCGATGTCGACCAACAGGCAGAGCGACTGTGAGTTTCCATTAAGAGCAAGCTGTCGCATGCATTCGTCAATACTGCTTTGCGTTATGTCAACTCGAACATCGCGACTGGAAACTGGAGCGAAAGCGACTGCATTTGCCCCGCCCCCCCCCATTCGAGCACTGAAGGAGCACTAGGCAGGCTTGCAGTCGCATTGGCTAGTCTGAAAAAATGGTCTCAGTGATTATTCCCTATCGAGTACCATCGCGGGTCATCGTTCTTGAAAATCCCATGCTCCCTCCAATGCGAATTAACGCCGAAGTTCTCGGCACTCGAATTTCCCCGGAAGTTATTCGAATCTTGCTGAAGTCGATTCTCCGAATGACGAAATCCCACCAGCCCGGCGCAAAGATCTGTAGCCGTTCTTCCAATCTCAAGAAATCGACGAACCATCCCGTTCCTTTTTTGAATTCCGAACTCGATCTTCAACCTGGAAGTTAGATGCCACCGAAACTCCGTCCCTTCACCCTGAATGCAAAATTTTCATTTCGATGAAGGAATCTACGATCGTTGGCGTCAAACTAGCGTGTGGTCGCCAGCAATATTAGCATCATCACAGATCATGAAAGTCTACAGGGAATACGATGCCTAACCAGGAATTTGAAAGACAGATACAGGTGAAGGTGACAGGCTTGACCTGCGGCCACTGTCAGCGGGCTGTCGAATCTGCGATTCGCGATTTAGAGGGAGTGAACGACGTTCAAGTCGATCTTAAACTGGGCCAAGCGACGGTCATCGGGAACGTCAGTGACGAACAAATCGCGGCCGCGGTCGAGGAAGCCGGCTACGGCGTTAGTCGAGAATCAAGCCAATGAGCAGGGACGCACCGATGGGGACTGTCATCAAATCGATCGAAATAGGTGTTGGTGGGATGACGTGCGCCGCGTGTGTACGTCGAATCGAGAATGGACTCCGGAAGCTACCCTCTGTCGTAGATGCAACGGTAAACCTCGCGACGGAACGAGCAACTGTTCACTTCGAGCATTCGCCGGGTGTGGATGATAAACGCGTTATCCAAGATGCGATTCTCAAGTTGGGCTACGAACCGTTTGCACTCGAGTCAACGTTAGATTCGCAGAACAAGCGAGATTTAGAAACAAGCCAACTTTGGAAGCTGTTTCTCGGCTCTACAGTCTTCACTGTCCCACTCGTCTTGATCGCGATGGTGCCGATGCTGTCGTCGAGCGTGATGAATGCCATGATGGACTTGATACCGATGGAAAAATGGAATTGGGTGATGCTTGCCTTGGCAGTTCCAGTCCAGTTCTATTTCGGAAGCCGATTCCTGCGATTGGGTGCAAAGAGCCTCTTCTCGACGTCGCCCGACATGAACGCATTGATCTTGCTCGGCACACTCGCCGCGTTCCTATTCAGCGCTGTCGTGACGAATTTTCCTGGCTGGATTCCGGAGCCATCACGGCATGTCTACTTTGAAGCTTCTGCGGTTGTCATAACGCTTGTGCTTCTTGGGAAGTATCTGGAGACCAAATCGCGGCATCAAGCATCGGATGCGATGAAATTGCTGTTGAACTTGGTCCCGAAAATGGCGACAGTAATTCGGAATGGCCAATCGCAGCAAATCGCTGTGGAAGAAATCGTTCTAGACGATATCTTAGAAGTTCGTCCTGGCTCCGCGATCGCCGTCGATGGCATCGTCGTTAGCGGTTCGACTTACATCGACGAAAGCATGGTAACAGGCGAAAGCGTGCCGGTGAGTAAAACCGCCGGCGATTCCGTGGTTGCGGGGACGATCAACGGCAACGGAAGTATTCAGTTTCGCGCGACCGCTGTCGGTACGGATACTACACTCGCGAAGATTGTCGCATTCGTCGAATCGGCTCAAGCATCCAAGCCTCGTATCCAAGGCATCGCCGATCGCGTCGTTGCCTATTTCGTTCCTGTTGTACTGCTAATCGCGCTCGCAACGGCATTGATGTGGTTGTTCGCAATGCCAGGCGGTTCGATCGACAAAGCACTCGTTCATGCCGTGGCAGTCTTGATCATCGCTTGCCCGTGTGCCATGGGGCTGGCCGTTCCAACAAGTGTCATGGTCGGTACAGGAAAAGCGGCTCAGCAAGGGATTCTCTTTCGCTCAACCGAAGCGATCGAATCTCTCAGCGAAGTAGATATCGTCGCGTTCGATAAGACTGGAACATTGACTGTTGGCAAACCGACGCTTTCCGCATTTCATGTCGTCCCACCATTTGAAGCCGCGTCGTTGTTAGCTCAATTGGCCATTGTCGAGGACCGATCCGAACATCCGCTGGCGATGGCTGTTGTCGAAGCGGCGAAGGAAAAGAAGCTTCTCACCATATTGGAAGTTACAGATTTCGTCGCTATTGCAGGTTCAGGAATCGAAGCCAGATTATCCAATGGTGATCAAGTCTTAGTAGGCTCAGAAAACTTCCTTCACGAACGAAACATCGACACGTCACGTGTAAGTGAGCATGTCGATCGAGCAATCGACCAAGGGAGTGGATACTTCTTTGCAGCCGTCAATCGTCAACTCGCAGCCCTATTGATCGTCGCTGATCCAATCAAACCATCAACGCCCTCGGCGGTCGCACGGCTTATCAAGAGCAACTTCGATGTAGCATTGATATCTGGCGATAACGCGCGAACGGCCAAGTCGATTGCCAAGCGATGCGGTATCGGCGACGAAATGGTTCATGCGGAGGTGAAGCCGACCGATAAAGCGACCGTGATTCAATCAATGCAGCAATCACCACACAGCAGCAAACCACGAAGCGTTGCTTTCGTAGGCGATGGACTCAACGATGCACCTGCCCTGACAGTTGCTGACGTAGGCATTGCGATGGGCACTGGGACGGACCTTGCGATCGAAAGCGCAGACGTTATCGCAATGTCGGGTGACATTCAGAATATACCTCGTGCGATTGACTTAGCTCGTTGCGTCATGGTCAACATCAAACAGAACCTTGCGTGGGCATTCGGCTACAACGTGCTACTCATTCCGATAGCGACCGGACTGCTCCAGCCTTGGCTTGGCCTGAGTCTCTCTCCTATCGTGGCCGGACTGGCGATGAGTCTTTCGAGCTTCTTCGTCATTACAAATGCACTACGTTTGAGAGCATGGCAAGGATAGCCGTCGTTTAACCGCGCGGGCAACGCCCCGCGTGTCAGCAATAGAACACAAGACGTGGGGCGATGCCCAGCGCGGTTTAACAAGAATGATTTGAATTGAAACAGACACAAACGACGAATCCCTCGCGTGGAAATCGGACGCTCATTGCTTAGCGCGAGACGCATACGAGGCTTGGCAATCCTGGCCGTCATTCTGTATCGATTGTCTAAGGAACTCGATCCGAAAGCTCATCCTGCTTTAGCAACAATTCGACGGTTCACACAAATTGGCGAACGGGGAGTCGATCTGTTTTTTGTTCTGTCTGGCTTTTTGATTACGGGGATTCTACTGCGGACGAAAAGCCAGCCACATTACTTTCGCCATTTTATGATGCGCCGGGTTCTCCGGATTTTCCCACTCTACTTTCTCAGCCTTGTTGTTGGTTTACTTGTAATCCCGATTTTTTTAAGCTCAAAAGCATTTGACATGGCAAGTCGCGAACAACTCTAATTGAGGATATACACATCGAATTTCCGAATGGCTTGGCTCAACGAGTGGTGCTTTGGTGCCTTTGATCATTTTTGGTCGCTCGCCGTTGAAGAGCACTTCGATTTGATTTGGCCAGCAGTGGTGCTGCTTCTGACGCGTCGTGGTTTGGCATTCGTTTGCGCAGCGATCATTGCCGGTGTCGGCATTGAAAGAACGATTGCCGCGATGGATAGTCGGTTCGATGTGGCCGTGTCGGTCGCAACCTACTTCCGAGCGGATGGATTGTGCTTCGGAGCCTTGCTGGCTCTTCTCCTTACATCAGCCCTGGCCAGAAAGAAGATTCGAAATGCCGCATGGATCACGATTACGGTTCTATTGCCCGTGCTTGCGGGTGTTGGCGATTTCGGACAAGCGACTACTTGAAATTTCAAGCACTTTGTGTCCGGCGATCTGTTTTGCTAGTATGGCCATCGTATTGCTGAGTCAACGCGATGCCTCACTGGTACGGCTGTTTGAATGGCGATGGCTGCGAGCGTTAGGTAAGTACAACTATGGCATGTACGTGATCCAGTTGCCAATCGTGACATTGATTCCAATGGCTTCGCTGGCTGGAATGTTACCGTCTGAGCCATTGATGTCCGCGTCGATACACTATCCATGTTTGCTTTCATTTTCCTCGCTGCGGCGACGTCGTTCCATTGCTTCGAGTCGCATTTCCTTCTAATCAAGAAGATGTTTGGCTGAAAACAAACCAGAAAATGCGTGAAGGACCTCGACCGTATGTGCATCCAATAGGCATACGCTTGGAGAATCCAAGCAAACGAAGGTCCTATTCTCAGAGGAAAGCAAAATGAAGTTAGCTGCTGCACTGGGTCTGTTGTTGTTTGTTGGCGTTGGCTTAGCACTGGGTGCAAGCTTCTCAAATTCGAGCACTGCGAAAAGCAGTTCCGCTTCTTGTGCTTGCACAAGCTGCTGCCCAGACGGGGGGTGTTGCTGCGAGTCTGGCGTTTGTGCCTGCGATGATTGCAAATGCGACTGTTGCGCCGTTGGGTCCGCGTCATGTGCCTCCGGATGCTGCTCTGACAAGGCTGAAGAAAAACCATCTAGCACCGAGTGCAACGAACAAGGCACCTGCCCAAAGTGCCCACCAAAATCGCCGGCTAAGGGGCCAAAGAAACTGAGCTAGGCTCAGATACGACCGATATGCACTAGCTTTGTGACTTGCTGATCAAACCGACAGCACGCAAATCTTAGTTCCCAAAAGCGGTAAACGTTAACGAGGATCACTATCGTATCCCAGTTCTCTTGCGAGTACTTCCGCCATTGGTATGCGGTCTGATCCTTGTCGGTTGCAATCATGGCTCCGAACCGCAGGTCGATCCGGCCAAAGGATCGCACGGTCAGCATGGCCAGCACGAGGAACATGATGCACCTCGAACTGCCGAGCTAGTCATCAAGTCCTTACCCGAAACGATTGGGCCAGGGGCATCGATTGAAAACAGCGCTAGTCTACGTACTGGGGATGGTTCTGTGATAGAAGCTTTTGAGCCAACGCACGAAAAACTCGCGCATTTGATCATTGTTCGGAAAGGGTTGGATCAATTTGCACATTTGCATCCAGAGTTGGATAACGCCGGAAACGTTGAGGCGAACTACACGTTTCCCGAGTCCGGCACCTACCATGTGTTTCTAGACTACAAGACCAAGGGTGAATTACCTTCGACGGCGCGGAGCGAGTTGAAGATCGAACGCTTTCCCTCGAGTCGCTGAACCGCTGAAAAACAATGTTCCTGGAAAGATCGAATCTGATGACCTTCGAGCGTTCGTTACCCAGCGAAAAGCGGGATCGGAACAAATCCTCGCGTTCAAGTTCAACGACAAAGACAATAAGCCGGTCGATGATCTCGAACCATATCTCGGAGCGATAGGACACCTCGTTGTTCTGAGCGGCGATGCGAGTAAATACGTTCACGCGCATCCAGTTCCGCAAACGAGTGAAAGCAATGTTGTTGAATTCGAGGTTCACTATCCAAGCCCTGGCATCTACAAAGGTTGGGGTAGTTCCAACGCAATGGTAAAGTTCACACGATTCCCGTTGTGATGGAAGTTCCAAGTACACGACAATACGGTACATGACGTTAACTCATTGAACGGTCCAACAGACAGCTACTAACTAAAGATGTCAAATAACAAACGGCTTGTCAGTAGATTCGATCTCCTTCTTTACTCTCTCTTGAGACGATTAGGCGTTGCTGATCGTAGTTTTTTGTTTTGCGGAAGCGTGAGTCGCATTGCGGAAGCAAGCGCGAGCCTTCCGGTTCGACACATAATTCGAGAGTTGTCACAGGAAGACATTTCAGCACTTGGCAACTGCAACCACGACTTTGAAAGCGATGCATTTCGATCACTAGATTCGACGCGGTTCCGTTGCTTTACTCTTGCCCAAGAAAAGCGGATCACGGCATACGCGTGGGTTGGACTCGGCAACATTCCAGCATCGCACAACTCCAATGGTCATGAATGGACTGGTCTGCCGATCTATCTTGATGCGGAGACAGCGTACCTCTTCGCGGCCTTCGTCGCTCCGGCGAATCGTGGTCAACGACTGTACCAGATACTATTGTCGCAAATCGCTAGTAGGTTGCGTGACGAGGGCATTAAGCGAATTGCATTAACAACTGATCTCAAGAATAGCTCTGCGATCAAGGCGGTTCAACGCATGGGTTTTGTGCTCTACGGCGAAACGAAATTTACCGCTGTCGCAGGTTGGCGGCGTGCGAACTACAGCGTCGCAACAAATTTTCTACCGAGCCGACTGGGCAAGTACGTCGGCGATCACTGAGACAAAGGCAGTTGGCTTGTGTCTCAGTTCGCAACAAGCATCCCGACACAAGTGCCGCATTGGCTCAATTTTACAAATGTTTTTCAAATAGATGAAGGGTTCCCTCTCTTCCGACATCCAATTAGCAACGTTAGGCCGAATGTCGGCTTGGCGAAAATTCTATCGGCAGTTCGATCTTGCTAAGTGCCGAAGTCAGGTTCTTGAAAGGAACAAAGATGAGTATCGAAAGTCTAGGCAAGTTTATTATGGCGATCGCAGTGGTAGCTGGTATGACCCTTGCCCATCCGCAAGTAAGTCATGGACAAATCAATGACAAGGTGTCCCGCAACAACGGAGCGAGTTTCTTCGCGAACCAACGTACTTCACGGAATATTCAACATGCACGAGATTACTCTCGCGGCATGCAGCGGTACACAACGCAAGCGCACGTCATTCAGCCGTCGGTAACGCAAGCAGAGTCACAGATGCTTGGTCAGCAGCTTCAAGCAATCCAGCGGGATATGGTGATTGTCCGTGAAGAGCACGCATCCAACCCAAAGGTTTTGGAGCAAGTAAAGAAGATCGAAACTCAGCTTGGTCAAGCAACGACCGTTCAGAAGTCACTGCACGAAGAATGCTGCAAGACCTCTCCTGACGGAAAGTCTTGTGCTGAAATGTGCCGCAAGATCCATGCATCCCTGGATGAGATGAAAAAGGAGCACGACAAGTTGCTGAAAGAACTCGGTCACGAAGAAGCAGCTCATGATCATCATGAAAACCACGATCATCACGATCATGAAGCGACTGGTAAAACTGTAAAGTAGCAAGCGCTGAATGGTGATTTTGAGCCGATCGAATCTCAAACTCTGACGCGACAGGTGGCTCAATGCGGTGAAATCTCACCGCGTTGAGTCGACTACGGGACCTGTGTGGAGGCAATCAGCTCTTGACGATCTTGGTACAACCAGAAAGAGCAGTTTCCTGTTTCGAAAATTGACGTCTTGCCGGGGAGAATTAAGGCTGCCGAAGTGCCTTTACAATAGGTACAGTAGCTGCCTGAACGGCCGGTGCGATGCCAGCAATGATGCCAACGAAGATGGATACGATACTGCCCGAGACTGCCAAATTTGGGGTTGGGCGAAATGCGATTGTGGCACCCTCAGCACCGATCGCAAATCCGCCAAGGCTCAGTGCAATCATAGCTAACAGCGTTCCGGACAATCCACCGACCAGACATAGCAAGATGCTCTCGGTCAGAACGAGTCGCATCGTGGTTAGGGGACGAACCCCAATCGTCTGAAGTACAGCATACTCTTTGATCCGATCTTGAACACTCATCACCGTGGTCGTCGCGACCAACGATAACACTAGACCGACGCATGCATAGCCTAGCCAGTGAGCAAAGCCAATCAGGTCGACAAGATCAGAAAGCGTGCTTGCCTGGAACGCCCCTTTGCGACGTGTCTTTGTGGCTACCGAACCCGATCGCAGCTTTTCATCGATTGCGGCTGCCACGCGATCGGGATCAGCGTCTTCGGTCAACTTAACCTCGTGTTGAGTCACCAAACCTGCAGAGTCCAGCCCCCGCGTGTACTGAAGGAACGCAAGGCTCGTGTAAATCAGGTTCTCTTCGGAGGGAATTGTCGATTCGAAAACTCCTGCGATACGAACCGAAAGATCGCCGATTGAAAACTGTTGGCCGACCTTGAGTCCGCGCCTACTAGCAATGCTTCTGCCTACGATCGCCGCATCTCGCTGCGATCGAAACTGGTCCCAGCTTCCGCTAACAAGCTTCAGCGGTCGCGATTTCTCAATCTGGGCTGGGTCCGCGCCATTAAAGACAATGATGTCCAAGCTTGCACGACAGTTGTTGGTCCATACTTGAATGGGCATCACATCTCGAACACCAGAGACCTCGCGGATCTTCCGAGCGTAGTCTTCCGGCAATCGACTCGTGGTCGGACAAAATCGATTCTCCTGAAAGACGATCAAACTACGGTCGGCATCGGAACCGGTAGTCAATCGATGTAGTCCTTCTTGAACTGAGCCCACAAAGCAAAACACGAACATGGCGACGGCTGAGCCGCTAACCGTCAGGATAGTCCGCGTTCGGTGTCGCCAGAGTGTTTTCAGGACATAGGCAATCATCGCTGAGTTCCTGCCATACGATCCACGAACTTGCCGCGATCGAGCACAAGTTGCCTGGTCGCAATCCCTGCAACTTCGGTATCGTGTGTGACCATCAACATCGTGATGTTGAGTTCCTGGTTAAGTCGTTGAAGCAGCACTTGAACTTGCTGGCTGGTTTCCGAATCGAGACTGCCTGTAGGTTCGTCTGCGACCACAACCTTAGGATGGGCAACGATGGCTCGAGCAATGCCAACCCGCTGTTCCTGACCACCAGAAAGTTGGCGTGGATAATGGCCAGCGCGATCGCTCAGCCCCACGGCCTCGAGTGCCAATTCAACGCGTTGCCGGCGCTGCGAAGCAGAAAGCTTAAGTAGCAACGTTGGAAGCTCAACGTTCTCGTATGCAGTCAACACAGGAATCAAGTTATGCGTTTGAAAGATGTAACCAAGGTTGGCAGCTCGCCAATCCGCAAGCTGAGTTCGAGATAGCTTAGTCACATCGGTTCCATCAACGATGATCTGACCGGAGTCAGGACGGTCGATACCACTGACCAGATTGAGCAGAGTACTTTTGCCTGTTCCGCTTGGCCCCATGAGCGAGACGAACTCGCCAGCTTGGATATCCAAACTCACGTCGTCCAGCGGCGTTATGGTTTCATCGCCCTTTCGAAAGCTCTTACTTACGCTATGAAGTTCCACCAATGCCATTTAGTTGACTCCTATCGTTGTGTCATCGCCGGTCACGCGAACTCGCGATCCATCCTGCAATTCTTCTCGACCGCTGGTGATTAGTTTGTCGGTGACGCTCAGGCCGGATTTAATCGCGATGAGTTCGCCAGTGCCTTTACCTTCGAGCTCAACTACTCGTTTACGTGCGATCGAACGATCATCAACGATCCACACAAATGAGCCGTCCTCGGAAGTCTGTGTCAGTTGTCGAGGTACGAAGATTCGCTCCGTTTCACTTGCTCCGTCATCTTTCGATTCATTCACAGGAGCCAAGAATGTTGCTGTCACCAACATCTCAGGACTTATCGTCGTTGGTGGGTCAAGGATTTCGACTTTGACTTCGAGTGTATTTTTCTGAATGTTTGCGGAGCTTGTGACTTGCAAGACTCGTCCACGGACTACCTCGGGTGACGAAGCTGTTTCAATTACAACCGGTTGTCCCTGCTTCACAAGAGGAACGTCTTCCAGTCGAACGTCGGCTCGAATTTGTAAGCACTGCGGGTCATACATTTCGACAACTCGACTAGAACTCTGACCTGCGGCAGTTTCGAGTCCCATCACGCGCGTTCCAGGAACTGCGAACAAACGCAAGATGCGACCTGCCATCGGCGCTCGCACCGTGTTTCGTGCAAGCATAAGTTGAGCTTGCTGAACCATGAGCTTTGCCTCGTTGCGATAAGCCTCTGCAGACTGCACCTTGGCTTCCGCTTCGCCGAGTTGTCGTCGCTCTTCGACGAGCAGTTCCATCTGTTGTTCGAGAGTCGTGACAACGTTCTCGATCGCTTTCACTTCCCGTTCCAAGTTGGGTTTGCGTTCCAGCAACTCGTTCAAGCTCGCGATGGCCAAAGCATGATCATTCTCTGCCTTGGCGATGATGTTGTCTGAAATCGCTCCTCGCGCAGATTGCTTACCTTCCATGCTGTTCTGAGCATATACTGCGTTGGCTCGCGCCGCTTCGATTAAGAAGGGCAACTTGGCCAATTCGGTTTTCGATTTGGTCAGAATGCTCTGTGCGTCAGCGAGTTGGACTCGAAGGTGCACAGGGTTCTCAACACGAATGCGCGCCGCCGACAACTCAGCCTGCGCGCGGTTCAGTTCGCCTTCACGAATGGCGAGAGCATTCTCCGCTTGTCGCAGAGCGATTTCCGCATCCACCGACACTAGTATGGCAATTGGCTCACCCTTCTCGACCTTTTGACCAGCCACAACAAGTAGTTGCTCGATGATGCCAGGTGTCATCGCTGAAACTTCCACAGCCATAGGCCTTGGTTCGATCCAACCAGGTGCTTGAAACAGTGTCGAGCCAGCTTGTTGAACTTCCGCTCGTTTCACGATCACGGGCATCACCTTAACCGATCGCGCCGGCATCAAACGACTGCCAGCGGCAGCAAGCACCAAGGCCCCAAAGCCGACGAGAATTGCGGCAGGCAATGCATAACGCGACAGCCATCGTCTCCGATGGACTATGGGAGACGCTGCTTTCGCAGTCGCCGATGGTTGTCGCTCGAGCGCGAGTTGGCTTAGATCGAGTGAAGGATTGCTCATAATTACTCGCCTGGGCGAACGTAGATCTGGTTCGCGGCGACAGTAAGATTGCCTAGATCATCGCGTTTGGCTTTGCCCTTCACGACAACCATGGCAAGTTCCTTGACCTTCAGCAGGTCACGAGCACTTTGCGTTACTGGCTTTCCTGACTCATCAACAACTTTGACCGTAGCGATGTTGGACTTCACTGCATCGGTTTCACAACAGTAGTCCCAAGGTGTTGGGCAACCTTCGTCTGGTGCACAGTAAGGCACCTTTGGATCAACGATGGTGAAGGCAGCCAGCCCTTCCACGAATGGTTTACTCGATCCGCCAATTCGACCGACCAAAGTAATCTCCTGGCCATCTTCGCTTTTATCGCGGGCTTCTCCAACGGGTATCGCACCAGCAGGCTCGCTTTTGACGAGATAAGACGAGTTGGCTTGAGTCGAACCGGTGGCTGACATACTTGCGTCTTTCGATTGGCAGCCTACTGCAACCAAACAGAGCAAGGCCAAAGCAAATCTATGTAAAACCTTCATTATCAAACTCCGAATAGTGTGAAACAACAAACTAAATAGCCTTAAGGCTGGCTGCGACTTCGGCTCGCAGGGCCTTGATCGCTGGGGGCAACGCGCCCACAACGCCTAGTAACAATCCGACGCCACATCCAATTAAGATGGCGACGCTATCTATGCGAAGCGTAAATGCGCCCATGGTAAATCTCACTGCCATCCCGTTAAGCAAAGTCAGCGCGATGAAACCGGATAGGAGTGACCCAGCAGCCGACAGCAGCACACCCTCTTGGATAAGGCTCAAGAGAATGGCACTACGGCGATAGCCGATCGCTTGAAGAGTTGCAATCTCGCGTACTCGTCCAGCAACCGCGCCATACATCATGTTGAGTCCAGCGAAGATACCTGCGCCGGATACCAAGAACACGACAAGCCAGGCGAGCAACCTTACTGGTCTATAGTGCTGCTGCAGTTTCTGGTAGTAATCTTGTTCCTTCATTGCACGGAGTTCCAGATCCGTACGCTCCTTGCAGAAAAGTTCAACCTCAGCGCCCGAGCCACTGGGAGACAGGAACAGGGCGACGAGGCTTATATCCTGTCGTTTAGTTGCTGTTTGAAAGTCTTCTAACCGGCACCAAATTTCAGACTCATAAGCAGCGTTGTCCGCAGTGAAGCGTCCACTGATTCTCCATGTCCGTCCTTCGAACTCGACACTGTTTCCGACCGCCACCAATTCGTCGCTGCTCCCAAGTTTGGCTGCCGCTAATCGACCGACCATCACTTCTCCTTCCGAAGGCCACTTCCCCTCGAAGATTCGGACTGACCGTCGAACTAATGGGGCAGCATGCGTAACGCCTCTCACGAGACCAAGGCCAGCCTCCTTCTCTGCAACCTTTACTCGCGTGCCTGTGTACACCTCGGGTGAAGCATGAGTTACGCCGAATCGCTTCAAGGTTCCATCGAGACTTGACGTAAGTAAAGCCGGCGTTCGAGCGGCAATGGACGAGTTCTCGATGTTCTCTTCGGAGTTGACCGAATAAATCAAGACCACGTTCTCATCGCCGCTGACCGTCAGCGACTGTTCCAAGCCACGAATGAACCCCACGACAACGAACACCAACATCACGACAGTAGCAAGCGCCATCATCGTGAGTGCGGTTCTCACTGGTCGCCGGGCGAGGTTGCGGACCCCGTACTCCCAAGGAAGCAGCATCTCACGAGTCTCACTTGGGCTTGGAGGTAAAGGTGCCTTCGGGCGAGACAAGCCTGATTGGCGTTTTGGAGATTCCTTCCATGATCTCCCATATCTTCTTGGCGCTTAACTTAACACCATCCTTCGGAATGATCGTGACCGTTTTCTTCTCGATGCTGCAATCAATCTTTGCAACATCCTTTTCATCTTCAAATCGCTTGTTGATTTTCTTCACGCAGCCACCACACATTTCGCTAACCGTCACGACAGTATTGGTCTTCTCCTTTTCCTCCACTGCATAGGTAAAGCCAATGAGTGAAAAGCAAAATGCAAACACCACAAACGAAACAACCGATCGACGCAATAATCCAGACATAGTAGGGCTCCCAAAAATAGTATGTGACATGTTGCGCTCAGCAAACATTCGAACTTGCCCTAGCGATTAACGCGCGAGGCGAAAGCCCGAACCGTCAGCGTAGCAAACTTGAATACATGTGGTCGGAATCGATTCAGCTAGAATGCTTACTCGATTGGCTCAGATTTGCCAAGATTGGTGCGCTATGAGCGCATCGCGACCCGAGTAGATAAGCCCAAACGTACCTGCACCGAATCCGTCGGTGAAAAATGGCAAGCTGTTGTGACTAGCCGGCTCAACGTTTAGCGGAAGCAACCAACAGAATGTCAGGTTGGGCAGAGGCAGTTCAACTGGACTGGCAACAACGGCACCTTCACATACACAGCTTGTACAGTCGCAGTCCTGCTCATGAGGCTCAGAATCGACAGGTGCTGATGGTTCTTCGCAGCGCGAACAACAATCGCAAGTCGCGCAGACGCTCTGGGTTGATGCAGTGGCGCGCGATTCGCAAGCCATGCACCGCAGGGGGCATGTCAACAGGTTGACTATCAAGATTAGTACCAAAAGCGGGGATCTCATGGTGATAATCGTAGCTCAGAACTTGGCCTGCGGCAATGTCAGCCTCTGTCCAGGACCGGGAGAAGCCGAAAAATCTGAAGAATTGGCATATTCGCTAGAGCCAAACATGCCACTTTCCGATATACCCAACGATGGTCTTTCTTAAATTTGAGGTTCACTCGCGTGTACCCGCCAGCATCGGATTTGCGTTATGTTTTGCATCCCATTCAAGCTATTTGCGAATTATGCCGTGCTTGTGGCTGCAATCATCTCAGCGGCTTGTCCGTCGCAATTATTGGTGTGTCGGCACTGCATGGTGCACGACAGCTTGGCCTGCTTAGCTAGTGTTTGTGGGCTCTCGTCAACGAGCGATACCGCCCAGACCTGCGGCCATCACGCATGCGAAGTCTCTTGCCAGGAGACGCATGATAAGCAATCAGAAGATTGCCAGCATTCACATGACGATTGTCCATGTTGTATTGGTGGCATCGACAACCCACCATACTTGAACAGCTCGTCACAAGCGGGCAACCTATTCGCTGAACCGCCCGTTTGGCAGTTTACTGCCGACCCTGGCTTTTCCTCTGCAGTTGCTTGTAGTCGGACTTGCACCGCGCCTCCGACGTCTCCTTCTATGCCGAACGTGATGCGCATTTGATCCGAAAGCGGCAAATGTAGTCGCTTTTCATTAGGATCATCGATTCGGTTTCGTAGTCCCGCGTAGCAGGGCTCAACCGTCAGTAGCTGCGCCATTGGAGGGGTTTCATGAAGACTCATTTCACTTATTGGTTTCTTTACACTGCCGCGTGCGTGTCTGGCGGTTGTACGGTGATCGACCACCGGATCAGATCAAGTGATTCCATGGTGTCGGCTGCCTCAACCACTTCATTTGGATTGAAGGAAGACAAGCCAGGGGAAGTGACGCAAGCGGCCTACATACAAGCATCTGACCAGCCATCTAGTGTCGTTCAGCCCGCATCAATTGATGTAGTTGTGGTCGACCCAGTGCGTTCCACAGATGGTCTCGCGGACGGGGCGACGCTTGAAGAACTTCTCACTGTTGCTTTTGCAAACAATCCTGCGATTAAGGAACTTGCTGCGACCACGCAAATCGCAGCGGGGTACCGGACACAAGTTGGCCTCTACGCCAATCCTATGGTCGGCTACCAAGGTCAGCAGTTGGCTGATGCAGGTACGGATCAACATCTCCTATTCGTCCAGCAGCAGATCATCACCGGTAATAAGCTTGAACTCAATCGCGCTGTTTTGAATGAAGCGGTACGAGCTCAGTTGCAGGAGCTCGAAGCACAGAAGCTTCGCGTTGCCACCGATATCAAGACGGCCTACTACGATAGCGTTCGAATTCAAAAACAAATTGGAGCGATAGATCAGTTCTCTGGGCTACTGAAGCAGGGTGTCGATGCGGCTGAGAAACGAATGAAGGCTGGCGAAGGGTCCAAGATCGACCTTCTGCAAACACAAGTTCAGCTTAAGCAATTGGAACTCGATCGACGTCAACTTTCTGCTTCCTTATCAGCGAGACTTCGTGAGATCGTAGCGCTCTCGGGCGTCCCCAACATGCAAATACAAAGCGTTGCAGGTGAGCTACCTGAGCCCCCCACGACACAGGACTGGAATAAGATTGAAGATGAACTGGTTTCGAAGAGTCCTGAATACGCCGCAGCTCAAGCACGCATCCGTCAAGCGAGGGCTGCCGTTCGCCGACAAGAGTCCCAGCCCCTCCCCAATTTGGGAGTTCAATTCGGAGCTGGCGTCGACAATGGCACAAACTCGGGCATGATGAACGTTCAGATCAGTGCGCCGATTCCTATCTTCAACAAGAACCAAGGGAACATCGCAGCCGCAAAGGCGGAATACTGTCGAGCTTTGCAAGAAGCTCAGCGAATCGACAACGCCATTCGTGCTCGACTTGCAGTGGCCTCGGGCGATTATTCGCGCGCTGCTGAGGCAGTCAACATGTATCTAAATGAGCTGCTACCGGCCGCTCAGCAGACACTGGATTTGGCCGAAGCCGCTTATCGTGGAGGTGAACAAGACTTCATCCAACTACTTGTTACACGTCGGACCTACTTCGACACCAACCTTGCTTATATCGCTGCTAAAGCGCAGTTAGCTACTGCTCAAGCCCAAATCGACGGATATCTGCTAACCGGAGCCCTGAATGCTGTCATTAACAGCAGTGGTGACGATTCGCTCCGAGGAGAAACGCTGGATCAAGAATAAGCCGGGCCGATTTCGGCAAGACAAGACAGATTGAACTTGTTGCCAGTCTATGAATTCCGTAGAATCACGGGTGATTATATGCTTAACCTCACAAGCCTATTCAGGAAAAGCTGGACCTGCATGTTCTTGGCCATACAACTGCTGACGCTCATCGCCTTCACCGCTCATGCGGTGCTTGGTTGCTGCTTGTCACATGGCAGTTGTATGCGAGAACAAGTCGCAATCTTAAATGACCATGTGTGCGAGCATCACGATCACCAGTGTGATGCGCATGAGCACGAAGAGGATGAATCGCACGGCAATCAAGCGAGTGAGCCGGAATTCAGCGTCGCAGTAATCTGCATTCCCTGTCCATTCGGCAATCACGATCATTCCAGGCACTGTGACGACGCAACCTGCGTCTTTGGAATAGTTGGCATTGCGTCTAATCTGTCAGATCTTCAGTTTGCCGCCGATGTGATATGGATTGATGTATCTGTTGACCTTTGGCACTTAGCGGCTCGTCGTACGGACTTCATTATTGAGGATCTGGTTGGTCCGCCGAGCTCGCCGCATATTCGTGCTCTTCTCCAGGTCTGGATTATCTGATCGGACACTTGCCCATCCAGCATTCTGTAAGTGCTTGATGGACGACTCTTATGTCCCAACTAAAGTTTTGAGTCGCTACGCTGCGAATGCACCTGAGTCAATGTCACTGGCTCCACCTCTGCGTTCAATGCCCGTTTCCTCATAACGTCGACCGCTGCGCACATCTTGTTTTCACGAGATCGCATGATTGGCTGCGCACAATGACCGGTGCACCAGTTTATAAATGTTGAGTTACCTATGAAAAAGCATTCAATCCTAGCGATCGTTCGTGATCCATGGACAAGATGGACCTTGGGATTGCTTCTACTAGCCATAGCGGTCTTCACTTATCCAAAATGGTGGTCCGCCTTAAATGGCTGGATCGATGGGACAGTTGCTGCTCGCAAGGAATCGACGCGTGAGGCCGCCGACGGAGCCGATGCACCGGGTGAAGACGAACATGACCACGCGCACGAAGGCGATGGGCATGACCATGCTGCGCATTCCGAGAGCTCATCGCTCGAGCTGACACCCCAGTCTCTCAAGAATCTTGGCCTGACTGCGGAATACCTGGGTCCTATCGCGCTGTCCAACTTCTACCGTACAGTCACGATTCCAGCGATTGTAGTCGCTAAGCCTGGTCGAACCGACATCCATGTTTCGTCTCCGATGATTGGCATCGTCCAGCATGTTCATGCTGTTAGCGGTGAAGCCGTCGTTCCAGGTGACAAGCTCTTTGAAGTCCGGTTGACGTATGAGGATCTTGTAGACACCCAAACTCAATTGCTGAAGAACTTGTCTGACGTGGCTGTTGAAGAGCGCGAGATTGCACGACTTGAAGAGGTTACGCGATCCGGAGCCGTCGCCAGCAAGATGTTGCTAGAAAGGCAGTACGCACTTCAAAAGCTACAAAGCTCGATCGGTGCACAGCGAGCAGCTCTTAAGTTACATGGATTAACCGACGAGCAGATCGACACCATCGTGCGCGAGCAACGGCTCCTGAGGGATCTTTCCATCGTTGCTCCGGAAATCGACAACCACGCGCATGAGGAAAACAATCTGCGACTGAGCAATCGTCGACTAATGTCGGCGTCCTTCCAACAGGCTGATCAACCAGCGCCTGCTACTGAACCCGTGCCATTGATCGTGGAACGTCTGAGTGCATCAAAAGGACAAGGTGTCCAAGCCGGCGAGATGCTTTGCGCACTTTCCGACTACTCAACGTTGTACATCGAAGGCAAGGCATTCGAGCAAGACGCACCAGCCATCGCAGAAGTTGCAGCGAAAGGTTGGCCCATCGAAGCCATCATTCCCGGTGTGGCTGGACAGGAAACCATTACTGAATTGTCATTGGCATTTGTCGCAAGTGCGGTAGATCCGCAGTCCCGAACGCTTTCGTTCTTCGTCAATCTTCCAAACACAAAGCTACGCGATCAGAAGACACCCGATGGCCAGCGATTCGTCACTTGGAAATATCGCGTCGGTCAGCGATTAGAAGTGCGAGTCCCGGTGGAGGCTTGGGAGCAACAGATTGTGCTGCCGGTTGATGCCGCAGTGAAAGATGGAGCCGATTGGTTCGTGTTCCAGCAGAACGGCGATCACTTCGATCGCGTGCCTGTGCATGTGAAATATCGAGATCAGCGTTACGTCGTGATTGAAAACGATGGCGCAATCTATCCTGGTGATGTGATTGCCTTGCGATCCGCTCACCAAATGCAGATGGCTATCAAGAACAAGTCTGGTGCTGGTGCTGACCCGCACGTAGGGCACAACCACTAAGCACGGAGCGCTACCAATGTTGAATGCATTAATCAAATTCTCGCTCCATCAGCGCTTGCTCATTACCACTGTCGCGCTTGGGCTAGTTGGGATCGGCACTTGGCAGATTCTGCAAATGCCCATCGATGTTTTCCCAGACTTGAATCGACCTCGCGTCGTGATCATGACCGAAGCCCCCGGTATGGCACCCGAAGAAGTCGAAACGTTGATTACCTTTCCGATCGAGACCACGATCAATGGTGCCAACGGTGTTGAAGCCGTGAGAAGCTCATCGGGTGTTGGCATCTCGGTCATTTACGTCGAGTTCGCCTACGGCACTGATGTCTATACCGACCGCCAAATCGTCGCTGAACGAATGCAGTTAGTACAAGATCGCCTGCCTACGGGCATTCAGCCTCAACTCGCTCCGATCTCGTCGATCATGGGACAGATCTTGATGCTAGGGATGTGGACCGACAATCCAAACGTCTCGCCGATGGAGTTGCGAACGGAAGCAGATTGGATAGTTCGTCAGCGATTGCTCACGATCCCCGGTGTCTCTCAGGTCTTCACGATGGGGGGCGAGCGGAAGCAGTTTCAAGTGCGCGTTAACCCCGATGCAATGACTCGTTACGGCGTGACACTTGAGGAAGTCGAAGCGGCCGTCAGCAAGAGCAATGAGAATGGGACCGGAGGTTATCTTGACCAACAAGGCCCAAGCGAGTTCTTGGTACGAAGTTTAGGTCGCATCCAAACCGTCAATGACCTCCAAGAGATCCCTATCACGATTCGGGATGGACGCCCGGTCTTGCTTTCCCAGGTGGCAGAGATTCACGAAGGAGCGCAGGTCAAACGTGGCGACAGCTCTGCCTTTGTACGGAAAAGCGATAGTGCATCTAAGTTCTCCGGCGGTCCAGCCGTTGTCCTCACAGTCAATAAACAGCCAGGTGCCGATACCCGCGCAGTCACGGACAACATCATCGCTGCGTTGGAGGAACTCAAGCCATCGCTTTCACCAGGCGTGAGAATCGAACCAACCTACTCGCAGAAATCATTCATCGATCGAGCCATCAAGAATGTCGAAGAAGCTCTGCGAGACGGCGTGATTCTCGTCGTCATTGTGCTATTCCTCTTCTTGATGAACTTGCGCACCACTTTCATTACGCTGACGGCGATCCCACTGTCTTTGGTGATGACCGCGTTGATCTTTGCCGTGTTCGGCCTCTCCATCAATACGATGACTCTAGGGGGTATCGCTGTGGCCATGGGTGAACTGGTCGACGATGCCATCGTAGATGTTGAAAACATCTTTCGACGATTGAAAGAGAATCGGGTCGCAGCGAATCCACTGCATCCGTTGTTAGTGGTCTATCGAGCCAGTTCGGAAGTGCGGCGTTCGATTGTCTTCAGTACGATGATCGTGATCTTGGTCTTTTTGCCGTTGTTTGCGCTTGGTGGCATGGAAGGCAAGCTCTTCACACCACTGGGCGTCGCTTACATCGTTTCGATTCTAGCATCGTTGCTAGTGTCGCTGACCGTCACCCCCGTTCTGTCATATTGGTTACTGGGCAGTATGCATTCGAAAGGACACGAGCACGACGGCTTTGTACTGCGCGGTGTGAAGTGGATTGGTGAGCGAGTTATACGCTTCAGCCTGGCTTTCCCGTGGTTCAACTTGAGTGTCACTGTGGCCTTGGTGGTTTTGGCTGGACTCTTTCTATCGCGGCTGGAACGGGATTTTCTCCCGCCGTTTAACGAAGGCACGGTGCAGTTAAATGTTGTCTTGCCCCCCGGCACTTCGTTGGCCGCTTCGAACGGAATCAATCGCACCGTGGAGTCCGCTTTGATGGATATTCCCGACGTTCAGCGATTTGTCCGACGCACCGGTCGTGCGGAACTGGACGAGCATGCGGAAGGAGTCAACATGAGCGAGTACTTGATCGAACTCGATCCGAACTCTTCGCGCTCTCGTGAACAACAACTGCAGAGTATCCGCAGCTCTATGGACCAAATCCCAGGTATCGTTACGGCCACCGAACAGCCGATTGCACACTTGATTTCACACATGCTGTCTGGGGTCAAGGCGCAAGTGGGTGTGAAGATCTATGGCGACGATCTCGATTTACTTCGACAGAAGGCTGAGCAGATCAAAGCGGAGATGGCATTGGTGCCTGGCGTGACTGACTTGATGATTGAACCCCAAGTCATCATCCCTCAGTTGCGTATCGAGATGGACCGCGCCCAGCTCAAACAATTAGGGCTACAAGTCAACGATGTTAACCAGTTTGTGCAAACGGCGATGAATGGAAAGGTCGCGTCGGAAGTTCTCGATGGCATGCGGACATTTGATCTCACCGTTCGGATGCAAGAGAACTATCGCGAGGACATTAATGCTTTGCGACGATTGCCGATACAGTTGCCAGAAGGCGGTACCGTGCCGTTGGGTAACGTAGCTCGTATCTATGAGTCAGGTGGTCCGAACACGGTCAACCGAGAGAACGTTCGCCGACGCGTGGTCATTCAATGCAATGTTGCCGACCGCGGTGTCGTCGACGTTGTCCAAGATATCAGGAAGATCATCGCGCCGGTCATTGCGACCCTGCCTGCTGGGTACTATCCAACCTATGAAGGTCAGTTTCAAAGCCAACAGTCTGCAAGTCGAGTGATCGGAATTTTGTTCGCGTTATCACTCGTCGGCGTATTCTTGGTTCTCTACACGCTGTTCCGCACTGCGAACCTGGCATTGCAAGTCATGGCGGCTCTACCGATGGCGTTCATTGGCTCGGTGGCTGCGTTAGTGATAACCGGTCAGACCGTGACGATCGCGTCGATGGTCGGTTTCATATCGCTCGCCGGAATCGCTTCTCGCAACGGCGTACTACTGTTGCAGCACTACATCCACTTGGTCGAATTCGAAGGCGAAAGTTTTACCAAAGAGATGATTGTGCGAGCGGGACTTGAACGCATGGCTCCGGTGCTCATGACCGCGCTCACCGCCGGCATTGCACTGATCCCGCTCGTGCTTGCGGCGGGTGAACCCGGCAAAGAGATTCTCTATCCCGTGGCCACCGTGATTCTTGGCGGCGTCGTGAGTTCCACGATGCTTGATTTCTTCGTCCACCCCGCATTGTTCTGGTTGTTCGGAATTCGTTCCGCCGAACGTGCAGTGAAAGCCGCTCACACGCAGATTGAGCTCAATGATGAGGTAGTTGCGAGAGCAGCCTAGCTTTCCCCTTTCCCTGCGAATCCCGAAGTTCGGGCTCGCAATTTTCCCTGTTCCCTTTAATGGAGTGTTTGTGATGAAACGGATATTTTTGGTATGCGGAGCCATCGCTCTGAGCTTTGGTTGCCTTGTCTCGGTACCGGTAATGGCACAGCAAGCCGATGCACAAGCAGGGCATGATCACGGGGATCATGCTCATGATGGTGAGACACTGGCATTCTGCCTTCCTGAGTGGAAGACCTTGCACTTTGAAGATGCTAACAAAGCACAGCAGCATCTGGATATGGTGAAAAAGCTAGGATGTGAAACCAAACAAGGGAAGCATGCGGGGCATATCGATCTGTCCTATCGATGCCCCAACTGGAAGTCGATGGAAGTCAAGACTCATGCTTTGGCGGAACAGTGGCTGGGATGGCTCAAAGGAAGCGGCTTTGATATCTCGCACGGCCATGTCGATGCGGCTTACAGCAAAGGCCCTGAGTCGGTAGAGTTTCGCTTGGTCAAGTGGAAGTCGATTCACGGCAACGGCAGCCAGCAAGAGAAGCAGTTTGTAGACGCACTTACCAGCTTAGGCGTTGAAGTTGTCTCAGATAGTCATGGCAACCATAGCGACATTCGGTACCGAAGCCCGGTGTGGCGTGATGTTCACGTCGCCAATCACGCTGCGGCAGAGCAACTCATTGCGTGGCTCAAACAAAGCGGCTTCGAAGTCGCTGCCCACAAGCACTAATCGAGATTTCCTAGCATCGTATTTAAACAACAAAAGTAAGGAGATATTCAACTATGAAGTATATTTCATTCTGCACGGTCGTTCTGGTTCTCTTCGCTGCCGGCTGCAGCCAAGATTCATCACAATCGAGCAGCTCAGATTCAACCGTTGTCATGGACTCCGCTCCGCCCGCCACGGTAGATTCACACGATTCGCATACTCACGCTTCTGAAGGGCCGCATCACGGAACTCTGATTGAACTGGGCAACGAAAAGTATCATGCGGAGCTTGTGCATGATGAACAGTCAGTGACGATCTACATGCTTGATAGTTCTGCGACAAAAGCCAATGCGGTCGAGGCGACTGAGGTTACGATCAATCTCGTTCACGATGGCAAGCCCGCGCAGTTCAAGTTGCCTGCGGCTCCCGATGCGAACGATCCGGCTGGAACGTCGTCGCGATTTATCCTTCAAGATGCGAAGTTGGTCGAGGAATTAGAGCATGGACATGCGGCGGCAAAACTCAACATCCTGATTAATGGTAAGTCCTACCGAGGTGAGATCCACCACGATCACGAAGGTCACGACCACGCCCACTAGTCCGGAAGCATGGCTTGATTCTTAGCGCAACCGCAGTGGTGCCGTCGTTGCACGAAGAAGTACATAACTGGAGATCCTAATGTTGTCTTAGATTTAGGCGGAGGCGAATCGTGGAGAAGTTGAAGGTTGAGATTCGATTGCTTGTTGGTGCCGATATTGGCTCGGCCGACAAATGCGCGGAGCGTCTTGTTGAGATGCTCAAGACCAAAAGCGGAATTGAGTCAGCACACGTGGTTGTATCAAAGACCGGGGGGCAAGTCTCGCTCTGCGTCCACTACGATCCAACGATCGTCTCTACGGCTGACGTTCGCGATGCTGCACTGAAGAGTGGTGCTGCGTTAGAGGCGAAATACGGCCACTTGTTAAAGAATGTTCCAGCGATGCATGCGCGTCGAGCAAGTGCAATTGAAGCTCGACTCAGAAGAGTCGCTGGAGTACTGGAAGGTGTTGTTTCTCCCGAAGGCTCGATTCGAGTGGAATTCGATCGCGAGCAGACCAGCGCGTCGACGATCGAACAATCTCTCGATGGCTGGATAGGCGACCAAGCAAGTGTCGAACCCGTGCATGACCATAAACTGGCTGACGGCAATGAAAAGCACGAGCATGCTCATGGTGGTTTGTTCGGTGAGCGCACCGAACTGATGTTCGCGATTCTTTGCGGAGCGCTGTTGCTGGTCGGTTGGCTAGTGGAAACCTTCGCCACAGTCGCGAACTGGATGCCCGTCGCTTGTTACGTCATTGCTTACTTCTTCGGTGGCTATTTCACAGTCTTGGAGGCTGTCGAGAAGCTGCGCTCAGGTAAGTTTGAGATTGATTTCTTGATGATCGTGGCGGCGATCGGTGCAGCTATTCTTGGTGCCTGGGCAGAAGGCTCTCTTCTTCTGTTTCTATTCAGCATTGGACATGCTCTCGAGGGCTACGCGATGGGCCGAGCCAAGCGAGCCATCGAAGCACTCGCAGCATTAGCTCCTCCAACAGCTCGCGTGCAACGAGAAGGGCGAGAAGTGCTTGTCGCGATCGACCAGGTGCGAGTTGGTGACGTGCTAATCATTCGACCCGATGAACGCATTCCAACCGATGGATTTGTCATTGAAGGCGAGTCGTCCGTGGACCAGTCGGCCGTCACTGGAGAAAGCGTTCCGGTCGATAAGCGCCCCGTTGACGATCCTGACGCAGTTTCAGAATCAGAATCTCTGCCACAAGAGCATCGCCTCTACGCTGGGACGATCAATCAATCGGGTTCGCTTACGATCAAGGCCACGAAGGCAGCCTCTGAGAATACGCTATCCCGCGTTGTCCAGCTTGTCAGCGAAGCAGAAACGCGAGTCTCACCTACTCAGCAGTTTACGAAGAAGTTTGAAAGCTACTTCGTTCCGTCTGTCCTTGTAGGAATCGTGCTTCTCTTTTTCGCTCCGCTGGTTATTGATGAGCCGTTTGCATCTTCGTTCTATCGAGCCATGGCAGTACTGGTTGCCGCCAGTCCGTGTGCGTTGGCGATTTCCACACCCAGCGCGGTACTTAGTGGAGTTGCACGCGGTGCTCGCAGCGGTGTGTTACTCAAAGGTGGCGGTCCGCTTGAAAGGCTCGGTAGTATCGATGCTATTGCGTTTGACAAAACAGGGACGCTAACAGAAGGTCAACCAAAACTGACTGACATTCGGCCGATGCCGTCGATCAGTGAAGAAGAATTGCTTCGTGCTGCTATTTCCGTTGAACAGCTCAGCAATCATCCGCTGGCTAAAGCGGTAGTGCGTGATGGGGTTAAACGTCTCTCCTCCGAATCTGTATCTCGACTGCCTACTGCATCGGATCTTCGGAGTGTCACTGGAAAAGGCATTCAAGCAACCGTTGAAGGCAAACTCGTCCAGATTGGCAAGGAAACTCTGTTTGAATCAGATGGTTCATGTAACTTGGATGATTCCACAATCGCTGCGGTTCAACAATTGAAAGAGCAAGGTCGCAGCACGATGATCGTGCGCCGGGACAAGCAGTATCTAGGCGTGTTGGGGCTAATGGATACGCCTCGAGAATCATCCAAGCGAGCATTACAAAAGCTTGCGAGCCTAGGTGTTCGTCGTATGATCATGATTAGTGGCGACAATCAGCAAGTCGCTAGCGCGGTCGCGGCTGAGGTTGGTATAACCGAGGCTCGTGGAGATCTGATGCCCGAAGACAAGGTAAAAGCCATCCGGCAACTTGAAAGCGAAGGAGGCGTCGCCATGGTTGGCGATGGTGTCAATGACGCGCCCGCCATGGCAGCCGCTTCGGTCGGTATCGCCATGGGGGCTGCCGGCAGCGACGTCGCACTCGAAACAGCCGATGTGGCTTTGATGGCAAATAACTTAGAGCATTTGCCACTGGCTATCGGTCTAAGTCGAGCCACACAGAGCATCATCCGTCAAAATCTGTGGATCAGTCTTGGTATGGTGGCTTTCTTGGTTCCCGCAACGATCATTGGCTTACAAATCGCTCCCGCAGTCGCATTGCATGAAGGTAGTACGGTAATTGTAGTATTCAATGCGCTACGATTACTGGCGTATAACGAGGACTTCCCAAAAACGAAAGATTAGGCGATTCGTTTGACAAAGTTCGAAATCCTAATGCAAGCCTTAAACTACAAGCGATCAATAGAAGCTGTAGCTGAGCATGTCTACCATTGGCGTCGGTAGACACCAAAGAAGAACAATTGTGGTTTGCCGGCGGGTGTTGTGTGCTCGTAGTGGCCACATTTCACCGTTCCGAAAGATTGTCCAAGTATATTTGCCATGCTCTTCTCATCGTATTGTTGGATCCTTAGTCCACTGCATTTTTCCGGTCCACCGACGGCAAACGTCCCCACGATAAAGTAGCCACCGATAGGTAACGTTCGCATTAGCAAATCTAGATAGCGTTTGCGATCTCTGGCATCTGTGATGAAATGAAAAACCGCTCGATCGTGCCAGATGTCGAACTCCCCCAACGACTCAGCTTCGGTAATGTCGGCAATCATCCACTTTACTTGCGACGCTCGCTCGCCTAGTCGAGCTTTGGTTGCATCGACCGCTGTGCTGGAAATATCCAGCACAGCCACCTGGTTGAATCCCGAGTCGAGAAGACGATCAACGAGAAATGATTGCCCGCCCCCCACATCGATAACCTGGCCACGTTTTTCGCCGACAGCCAGGAGGATCAAATCCAGTGATTGCTTTGGATCAGGCTCGTACCAACTGACTTCGGTTGAGCACTTCGTTTGGTAGACGTTTTCCCAATGCGTTGTCCGGTTCATGTAATTACCAGCTTTCGTAAGATTTTACAAAAAGATTGTAATCGGAAATTCGAACGCAACAAGCGGAATGAAATCTTGTCAGATACCGGCGCGAAATCAGCCACGCACTGCAAGTTTTTCAACTTCATAATCGCCATCCTTTTGGGCAATTATTAGCAAGTTCTCGAATTATTTTTAGACAGGTTCCTAAAGCGATTTCCATGAGAGTACGGATTTCAAGTGCGATAAAACTCGGTAGCGGACGTAATCGAGATAAGATTTAAAGCTGAAAAAGTAGATTTTTACTTGCAGTTGCAAAGTCAATGGATGGGAATAAGCTTAGGAAGATTCTCGGCGATAGTTTTCAAATCCAAGGATAAATTGTGCCGAAAGGAATCAACTAGATCCGATGAGCCACAAACATGCCCACCGTATGCGGGTAGTTTGGATCGATATGGAACACATGCGTCTGGCCCAGAAAATTAGCTAGTAGTTGATTATCTTTGCGACTGTGCCATTCGCCTCGGATCCAGCCTATGCGGTCCATCAACCCAAGGGCTGATAACTCGGAGACAATAAGGTACTCAGCACCTTCGCAGTCGAGCTTTAACAAATCGACCTCATCGATGCCGACGTCGCCTAAGAGTTGCCACAGATCTTTGGGCGTGATGGAATCCACCTGTAAGCCAAAGTCGCTCGGCCTGGGCTCCATAGAATTCCAAATGGTGGGAACATATTCGCTGACACGACTGTGCGAGACCGGGGATGCCAACATGCATTTTCCGCTCTCTTTGCTAATGGCGGCATTGATGAGCGTCAGTTTGTCTTTAGGAATGTGTTGAGTGTTACGTTCTAGCAGGTCAAAACTGTCTGGGTGTGGTTCAACGGCTACGATCTTTGCATCCGGCCAACATTGATGGCACATTACCGTGAAACTACCGACGTGGGCACCAATATCGAGTATGAATCGCACAGTATGCGACCTTAAAGCGTTGATTTGATACTCATCTTGGAAGACTGCGTTGGCGAATTGCGCGCTCGCCGGCTCGATGAAGAAGTCGCGACCATAAACTTGGTAGCAAGCTGGAAATTGCATATCACACGCCTTGTGAATTCAGGAATCGAGAAATGTAAGTTCGATGGGCATTCGCTCATATTCGAGCCAATGACCGGTCCAGGTGCGATGGTTGCGTTGACGCAAATGGCAAGTGGGGCGATCTAGACGCGAGAGCGTTAAGACGGTTTCGTCCCCTAGCTGATTGATATGCCAACAGCGTTCGCATTCGGCTGCTCCTTCGCCGATCAGGCGGTCAGCCGCGAAAGACAACACGCGTTCATCGTAGCCAACACGTTTGTAAAGCGCTTTCTGGCCTTGGATGGAATCGATAACCCGTTGCTCGCTCGGTGTGGGGCTTTCATTGCGCCACAATACGCCACTCCATTTCGTCGCAAGTTCTTCCACCCAGCGGAAACACAATTCCTCGTTGGCCAACGAGTCCACGAACCTGTTGCCGCCAAAACGCCATTTGTCTTGGCAGCGGTGCTGGAAAATGATCTGGCCACGGAAATCGAACTGTACAATCGTGTGGACATTCCAGCCCGGGCCGGCGCAGGGCATCGCATAATCAGAACCGAGGCGTCGCCAGCCCAGGTGAAAACACTCTTTGTCGCCATAGACGTGCTGAAACGTGAAGTCCGAATGCTCGGCGTAGAAGAGCGACAACCGCAACTCGCGATCGCAGCGGCGCTTGTCGATAAGATATTGACCGGACTCGAAGGCACGTTCGTGCTCGGAGACTTCGGGTTCCGCCATGTCAGGCATTCCGAAGACTCGCCACACACCTGGCTTGAGTGTCCAGCAGGCGTAGTCGGGCCAGAAAACCGCGCCATGACGCTTGTACTCCTCGCCGTCGAACAGATACGTGGGATCGCACACGACGCCATTGTCGGCGTCTAGGAATAGAACTTGGGCGAACGGTGAGTGGAGCGTTGCGTAGAGTTTCAACTCCCAACCACAGAGAATCCGGCACGGGTGCTGTTTTTCGATCTCACGAGCGTCGATGCACTCGACACCTAAAGGCTCGAGCAGTCGCTTCATGTAAGGATCCATTTCGCTGTCCCCCAGATACCATAGCTGGATTGGGAGCGTGCAACCGAAATGACGTAGCAAATTCACATTGACCCACACGCTCGGAAAGTACTTTAGACCTCCACCGGCAATGACGATGCCGCGCTCTTGGGAATAGGTCACGCGACTGGGCTTGAGATTGTCAACGTACGTGTCCACCAAGCGGCGATGAGCTTCGATCGTGTTGCTCCAATTTCCCCAGCCGCTGGGCCATGGCCCTGGTGGACTACTCGCGATCAGATCCAACATCGCTTCGGGAGTTATGTCCGGGTTTGCTTGATTGCAATTAGCCATGGGCAATCTCCTTCTTTTGAAACCGGCGCATGGCAAGCTTGAGATAGAAACCAATCAACAAGCGTGCGAGCGGAACAAATCGAATGGCCGGCAAGTGGTTGCTCCAGCGTTGGAGAATCTCTGTGGTAATTTGTCGCCGATTACGCAGGCATCCCGAAATGCCTTGCTGATTCATGAAGCTTCGCGTGTCTGAGCAACCGCATTGGGCTCGTGGAGGGAGGAGCCAACCTAAACCAATGCGTTGCAGGAAACTCCTCGTTCTCTCGATGAGGAATTCCATTTCAGTACCAACACCTCGCGCCGGTGGCTTCACGCACTCCAGCAACTCTTCGGTGGGGAGCATTCCAACGTAGGATCGATACTGAATGGCTTTACTGCATGTTACAGAGTTCTTAGTACGCGGATGAGTTTGCAGAATGCAGGCAGCACACGCGTCGCGTGCAATGGGGACTGGCATCTGTGCCAAGTCAGTAGAAACCTGGCAGTAGCCATCGACATTATGCGGACAATCTATTGGTTCACTCATCACAGAATTTCCTGACAGCCGGTGTAAACGGTTTCCCCGAAATAAGAACCTGGACGCGTCGGTTCCTTTCCGGCGCAAACACAGATGGGTTGAATCGGTCCCTGTGCAGTAGCGCATGGATCAGGAACGGAGACCGGCAGCCATGCAAAGCCCATCCATTGGTAATAGCATGGACAACAGCAACCACTCGACGAACCGGAGTTGCTACTGCCGGACGATCCCGATCCGCTTGAACTTCCTGATGAACCAACCGAGCCAGAAGAACCAACGCCGCTGGAACCTCCCGAGGAGCCACCACTGGAAGCAGACGAACCGGTGGTGCCTGATATGCCAGAAGAGCCTGAGGAACTCGAGCTACCAGAAGTCC
>JAFLCP010000072.1 GCA_017303505.1 Planctomycetota bacterium
CCGATCAAATTTAGATCGTATCCGCTGTGTCGTAGGCTGAAGGTGTACCGGGCTCATGGGGAATTTCCACAGTGGCTTCCGCGTACGAATCTTCCGTTTCCCAAATGCGTACAGCGGTCGCTCGGGCCCCGGTCCCAATCAATACGTCGGGAGCGACTTGCTCCAACAAATAACGCGCCATGTTCTCCGCAGTTGGATTGTAGGGGAGTACAAAATATCGCATTGGCTCTACCATTCGCAGAGCTTGTTCGGCGTTTGTATCCGCTTCAGAAATCAAAAAACTATGATCCCAATGAGCATCGATCCAGCCTTTGAAGCGTGTCTTCAATTCGGCGAAATCGACAACACGTCCCACCGAATCGACCTCATCACCTGTCACAAAAAAATCGGCGACATAGTTGTGGCCATGAAAATGCTCACACTTTCCACCATGTTTGTAAAGACGATGGCCTGCACAAAACTTGATTCGGCGCATGATGGTGATCGGCATTGTAAACACCCTTATATTTTGATGAATGTGGGATTGGGCCCGGCAGAGAGCGTGTAGCATAACCCGCCACTGCATCGCGGGACGCTACGAACCGGTGAGCTTTGAATTTTGTTTATGTCGCAGCGAATCTCGCTTGGTCTTCTTTTCTAAGTTACATTGTAACGCTGCAGTCAAGTCAACCCCCGTTTGGTTTGCCAAACAGATCAAAACAAACAGAACATCGGCCATCTCGTCGGCCAAATCCGATGGAGTCTCGCCTGCTTTAAAGCTCTGTTCACCAAATCGCCTCGATATCTGCCGCGACAATTCGCCAACTTCCTCCATCAACTGAGCCAAATTGGTTAACTCAGAGAAATAGCGAACGCCAATCGTCTTGATCCATTGGTCGACCTCTAATTGGGCGGCGCGCAGCGTTAGATCCTTAGTCGTATTCGGTTCAGTGGACTCGGACACGTTCAATCCTTTGGCAACGTTTACGGGAGCGAAATTTCAAGGGGTGAAAAAACTCAGTACTTATGAGTTTTTTCACCCGCTGCTTAGTTATCTATTTGGTCGCTTCGCCGTAACCCTGATTGAGCACGGCATAGGTTCCAGACTTTCCAGCCACAGCAATATCGGGCCAACCGTTCAAATCGAGATCGGCCACGCGAATCTGCAGTCCGCACCCGACCATGCCACGATTGATGTCGTGCCGTTTGAATTTGCCTGTCGCTTTATCGAAATGATAGTACACCAGCAAGACACCATCATTCGCGCCGGGATCGCCGCCGTTATGAGCATAGTAGCGTTTCCCTGTAATCAACTCCGGTTGCCCATCTTTGTTGAGATCGGCCCAGGCTAATGCATGCGGCTGCGAAAAAGAATCATCGATGGTTTTCTTTTCCCATTCCACGGTCCCATCGGCGTTAGCGCCAACGTTGCGCCACCAGTAGAGGCCGTAATTGTGGCCATTGCCCCACACGATATCTTTTTTGCCATCTTGATCGACATCAACCACGATCATGGGAAGTGAGGCTTGCAAACTCCAGTCCTTGTGATATTTCCATGGTTTCTCCCAAGCTCCTTCGCTGGGTTGTTCATACCAGCCTGTACCTACGAGAACATCGGCTTTCCCATCACCACTGATATCTCCCACTCCGAGCCCATGTCCATTGCCATCGGTTCCCAAGATGTGCGATACAGCTTTGAGTGTCTTTTGTGTTCCTTTGCCATCTTCCGTCGGCTCTTCTGTTTCTTCTAATCGCCAAATCACCATCGGCACGTTGGCAACCCAGCTATTAACGACCCATTCAGGTTTACCATCTCCATCCACATCTTCCATGACTTGGCCTTCGTTGGTGGAGAACTTGGAGTCAAAGAGTAAATGTTGTTTCCACTGGTGTCCTAACTTGAAACCTTTTTCGCCAGGATTTTCATACCAATGAACGGTCGTGGGGATAAATGAGCCGGCAATCACATCGAGTCGACCATCACGATTCACATCCACTAAATAGTCACCATTGCTTTCGACATAGCCGTTCCAGTCTGCGATTGAACGGAGGGGACGAGCAACAAATTCGGGAGATGAATACCAATTTCGTCCCGCGACCACATCGGGCTTGCCATCTCCATCAACATCTCCCACATCGACGCCTTCATTGGCATCAATGCACAGCGTCTTGATTTGCCACTTCAAGGGTGAATCGGTGTTGGCAGGTTCCGTCGCCCTAAGAGTGGCAAAGGTACTGCATACCAAAGTGAGCGCGAACAGTTTTTGCAATTGTTTACGTAAGTGATTCAAGGTGGGACGAGTCATGGATATGGCTTTCTTCGATCGCGAGATGAGGGAACGCGACCTTATCAATGGAAGGAGGGACTTTCGGCAGCCGACCAGCTGCGATATTCTTTCACCTTACCATCCTAATTCCCACCTCTCAATCGGAGAAAGCCATAGTATGCGAAAAAGCGTTTTGGCCATCGCCGCCCATCCCGACGATATCGAATTTGTAATGGCAGGCACAATGCTCCGATTGGCCGAAAAAGGTTGGGACTTGCACTATTTCAATATCGCCAATGGTGCCTATGGGTCGATGACGCAGGGGCCAGTTGAATGTGCAGCGACCCGGCTAGCGGAAGCCCAGAATTCTGCCGCCATGATGGGAGCGACCTTCTACGCTCCTCTATGCGATGATATGAACATTTTTTATACCCCAGACCTCTTGGCCAAAGTGGTATCGGTCGTCCGCCAAGCAGCTCCCACGATCGTCCTCACGCATGCTCCGGTCGACTATATGGAAGACCATCAGAATGCTTGTCGTCTCGCTGTCTCGGCAGCTTTCGTGCGCGGCATGCCCAACATGCCCTGCAATCCACCGCACTCTCCCTATCCCGGTTCAGTAACCATTTACCATGCGCAACCACACGGAAACCGCACGCCGTTAGGTGAACTGGTTACGCCCACCCATGTCGTCGACATTTCGAAATACATGGACAAGAAGTCCGCGCTGCTCCGATGTCATGTAAGCCAGGAGAGCTGGCTCGACAGCACTCAAAAGATGTCATCGTATGTGCAAACGATGTGGGATTTAGGGCGTGAAGTAGGGAAAATCTCTGGGCAATACGAATTTGCGGAAGGTTGGCGCCGCCACATCCATTTAGGTTTCTGCGAAGAGAACGCAGATCCGCTCGCCGCCGAACTGTTACACGCTTCCAACTAGTAGCAACGCACGCCCACTCGCAACTTGCATTGAGGCGTTTATTTCTTCTGCTTCGAACGCACGTAATCAATGAGTTCGCCGACCGTCTCGGTTCCAAGAATATCTTCGTCCACTTTGATGCCGAATTGCTTTTCTAAATCGACCGTCAATTCGGCCATACCCAACGAATCCACGCCCAGCGCAGCTAACGACATATCCAGCTTTGGTTCCATGCTGAATTTGTCTCGTAAGATGTTGAAAATTCCCTCGTGAACTGCGTCCATCCGACGCGACCTCAACTTTACATTCGAGTTCGATGGTTCCATGCTTGAAATAAGCTTTTCTTGCTTCGTTGCATCTTAGCCGATCGAGTACATTTTTACGACCCGCCAAGCCCACTCATGCGGGAATTGTTCCACGAGTAAGTGTGCTCATTCGCATCACAGAAAAGATCCGGCGTGGGAAACCGAGGGAGGGCAGGGGGCAACTAGGGGGGTGACCATTGTTCAATCGTTTCTGCCGTACTCCCCAAAGAGGAATCTTTCCCCGATTCGGCACGCCTCGCTCGCCAAATCGACTTTTCGGCTGGTCGCAGCACACGCCACACGATTAACCATAACATGCAAATTACCGCAACAATCGTAGCCACTGCTGCCGCTCCTTCACCAGCCAATCGGCTGCTCAACTGCCGAACTGGATCGGTCACATTGCTCGCCCGCTCTTGTACGAGCATCCACAAATCGGATTCGGAGCGACCATTCGATTTGCCATTCGAATTCGCTGCGGCAGGCAACCGCACCTTCTCGACCGTAGCAATCCATTCGCCTTCGAACTCTTTACCTGGCGTGGTCAGCGAGACTGGATCACGATAATCAAAGATCCCACTGGCTTGCAGTCGATCCAAGGTTGCCTCGTCGATTTGGAATCTGCCATCACGAGCGATCTCACTCCCCATGGGACTACGAGCCATACGTTCTAAAAATGGATGATAGAGCAACGTCCCTTTCAATACGCCATCGCGTCCGTCAATGAGCACTGCAATTTGGTTCTTATCCTCTTCAACAAACTCACCATCGGAGAGAATGCTGATATCGGAAAGTTCAATCGTTAAACAAAACACTCCCAGCACATTGCCTGGACGCCGCGAATCCTCTTTTTCTTCGCCTGTCTCTTTTATGTTCGCAGCGGCAACATCGTTCGTTTCATCAGACCAAACGGGCGTGCTAACCGCCACTTTCCAAGTACCCGTGGACGTACTCTTAAAGGCTGCTGATAAATGGGTATCGTTGATCGCCTTAAATTCAGATGCTCGACTGCTACTGCTGGCGTCATCTCTACCGCCGTTAAAATAACTGCGGTACGCAAAGTTCTTGCCGACGGGCGATTGTTCGTCGGAAGTTTTTTCCCGGAATGCGGCTGAAAATGTTGTCCCCGCTCCATCCGTCACAAACAAACTATTCACCTTGGACAACAACTGGTTCGAAGTCGTTTGACTCCAACGCGACGTGAGGTCTTTCAAATAACCATCCAACTGTTGTCGTTGCAGTTGCTCTCGAAACGCTTTGGGGACAGCCGCAAAATCGTGTGAATCAACCAATGCCGCTCGATCCGTCGAGGTGGCATTTAGGGCCTCACTAAATTTTTGTTGGAACTCTCTAGTTCGGACTTCTTCTTCCAGCAATCGATACACTTCGACCAATTCGCTTTCGATCGATCGAGCTGCAAAACGTGCCGCAAATCGGTTCGATTCCAAAGCACGCGTCTGCAAACGCTGCAATGTTTCGGCTTCTGACAAGCGAATGCTGCGCACCGCAAAAAACGACATCACGGCTACTAGCAACAAGGGTCCGACGACGCCCATCAATTGCAAAGGACGCCGCAACCGCAAAGCTTGACGTTGAGAAAGAGCTTCCAGGACTTGCTGGACGTTCGCAAAGCGACGTTCTGGTTCTCGAGCGATACAGCGTTGAATGATTTGGATCAAAGTGCGATCTACACCGCGTGTCTTTTGTAGTTCACGTTGCGGAGCCGCTTCATATATCGCACGGCGATACCGTTCGAGACGTTCGGTAATTGTTTTCGCACCTTCGATTTCTTTCAACACCTTTTCGTTGCGATACGGCGGCTCACCGACCAACATCGAATAGAGAATTGCCCCGAGAGCATAAACATCCCAGCGGGCATCGGGTGAAGCCGATAAATCAGCTTGCTCGGGGGCCATGTAAAACAATGTTCCGAGTGCTGGGGATTGTTCGGTCGACATACGGCTTTGGCCAAAGTCGGCCAACCGCGGACGAAAATCTTGATCGAGCAAAATGTTCGCCGGTTTCAAATCGCAATGCAGCACGCCTTTACCATGCGAATGGTTCAGCCCCTTAGCGATATCCGTGAACATGGACACGGCAGTGGATACGGTGAGCCGTTTTTCGCGCCGCAGCAAATCTTCAAGCGATCCGTTTTCCAAATACTCCATGACGTAGTAAGGTGGATCGCCTTCCCAACCAACCTGCAACACTTGCACAATGTGGCGGTTGGTGGACATCGTCACCAGATGTTTGACTTCTCGTGACAAGGCCCAGTTGACACCAGTTCGATGGAGATAAAACTTGATGGCTACCTGGCGACCTGTATTCAGGTCGTAACCTACCCAAACCTGTCCAAACGCACCCTGCCCCAGCCGACGTTCTAAGCGGTAACCGGGAACCTCACTGGGAGGTTGGTTGCTTTTCAAACTCAATCTCTGAGCGGCATCCTGTTCGCCGATCGATTGAAACTCGGTAAAATCTTTATCCATGACTTGTTTGATACGGGCCTGTTGAATGTTCCTGGCATAACGGAAGCATACCAGATTTTATGCCGTTGGTCGGACAATAGTCCAAGGTTTCCGTCGGGACCTCTCTTACAAACTGTTACACTTACCGCCTCCCCTATAGGCTTGCCCCATAATGCCCCAAAAATCCTTGCTTTTTTGCCCCAAAATACCCCCATACGCGTTATGGATGATGCTAGCCATTGGCATCCCTATGGGTCGAGTTATGGCCCAAGAGACTGGACAGAACGCGGACCCCAACTTACCGCTCATCGAATTTCGGCCAGTCCCACGTCTCCATGTTAAGCAGACGCCGCTGCAAGCAGCCAAGTTCCCGGTTATCGACACGCATAGCCATTTTGAAATTCGTTTGAGGCATGATGACGCGGCGTTAGAGAACTTTATCAAGATCATGAATCGCAACCAGATTGCCATTTGTGTGAGCCTTGATGGGACTCTTGGTTCGAAACTTCAGGAGCACTTGGACTGGCTTCGTCGCAAGGCGCCCAACCGGTTTGCTGTGTTTGCCAATATTGATTTTGTGGGACGGGGTGAGCGTGATAAGCCCAACACTTGGGATTGCAATCAGCCCGATTTTGTGCGGCTCACTTGTGAACGATTGCGAGAAGCAGCCAGACTTGGTGTCTGTGGCTTGAAATTCTTCAAACAGTTTGGTCTCGAGTATCGAAACAGCGATGGAAGTCTCATTCAGATTGATGATCCACGTTTCGATCCGATTTGGATGACCTGTGGTGACCTGAAGATTCCGGTGATCATGCACACGGCTGATCCATCCGCTTTTTTCGAGCCGATCACGCCCAATAACGAGCGTTATGAAGAGTTGGCACGGCACCCCGACTGGGCCTTTCCTCGCGACAAATTTCCAGCGCGTGAATCGCTGCATGCAGCTCGCAATAAAGTGATCGCCAAACATCCAAACACGATTTTCATTGCTGCGCATCTGGGTAACGACGCAGAGGATTTGAAGCAAACAGCGGAGTGGTTAGATACCTATCCCAACTTGTATGTCGAAATTGCGTCACGAATCGCGGAACTCGGTCGGCAACCTTACACGGCACGCAAGTTTCTGCTGAAGTATCAAGATCGAGTCCTCTTTGGGACCGATGGTCCATGGCCGGAGGAGCGTTTGCGTTTGTATTGGCGGTTCTTGGAAACCGATGATGAGTATTTTCCTTACAGCGAAAAGGAATTTCCGCCGCAGGGTTTTTGGAACATCTATGGTGTTTATCTACCGGACGAAGTGTTGAGTAAAATCTATCGCGACAACCTCTTGAAGATACTCCCGCATTTGCGTCCTCAATACGCCGCCGCGTCTTCCGAACTGAAGTAAGGTGTGTGACGCAAATCTTTCTTGACTAACTCCTGCAAGAAATAGACCACTCTATCTTCGCTCACTTCTGCGTGTGATTAACCTGATTTGCAAAACACACCGTGGAGTTGACACGTTTCGCCCATTGCAACCGCGTGTTTGAATTCGACGACGCATCGCGCCACGGTGTGTTCTGCAAATCCGTCTATCGGCCCAATGCATCCGTCAATAATCGAGCGGCGCCATCACTGCTACAGTATTACAAGAGTGATTTGCGGCACACACCCTACACCTTGCTCCAACCCGCAATCTTCTCTTGCATCCAAGCCGCATAACGATTCTCTTCAATCGCCAAGCGGGCGTCGCGCATGAGGCGTTGATAGTAAGTGAGATTATGATGCGTTAATAGAATGGGCCCAAGCATTTCATCTGCTTGAAACAGATGGCGAATGTATCCACGGCTATGCTTACAGGCCAAGCAAGGACAGATTTCTTCGAGTGGACGTTCATCTTCAGCATGACATTTATTACGCAGTCGCAGCGGACCTTCGTCGGTGAACGCGAGTGCGTTGCGACCATTGCGTGTAGGCATAACACAATCGAATAAATCGATTCCGCGAGCAACGGCTTCGATCAAATCGATCGGACGTCCAACACCCATCAAATAGCGAGGCTTTTCGCTGGGCATCTCCGGTGTGGTAGCCGAAATAATGCGGTACATTTCTTCCGGCGTTTCACCGACGCTCAAACCACCGACAGCAAAACCTGGAAAAGGAAACTCTCGCAAACGTCGCGCCGATTCAACCCGCAGCTCTTCATCGAGTCCCCCTTGTACAATGGCAAACTTCGCTTGATCCTTGCGCGTCGAAGCATTTAAGCATCGTTCGGCCCAACGGATACTGCGTAAATGCGCCTCCCATATTTTTTCGCGAGGTGACGGCAAGGCGACGACATGATCGAGCACCATCGCCACATCGCTACCAAGTTCTTCTTGAACTCGAATGGATTCTTCAGGCGTGAGATGCAACATTCGGCCATCGATATGCGAACGAAAATCAGCACCCTTTTCAGTGATCTTGGCGCGATCAGCTAAGCTAAAAATCTGAAACCCACCACTGTCGGTAAGAATGGGGCCCTTCCAACCCATGAACTCATGTAGGCCACCTAGCTTGGCAATCAATTCGCTTCCTGGTCGCAGTGCCAAATGATAGGTGTTACCCAAAATCATTTGCGCGCCGGTCGAGGCAACTTGATCAATGGTAAGTCCCTTTACAGTAGCCTGTGTACCGACGGGCATGAACGTGGGTGTTTCAACCACTCCGTGCGGAGTGTGAAAACGTCCGCGCCGCGCTGCCGTAATCGCATCTGTACCTATCAATTCGAAATCAAATGGCTGTGGAGCAAGATTCATATCAACTCGAATTCGCCAGTAGATGGAATGCAAAAAGGCGATTGGAATCGAGTGACTCCAATCGCCTCATCAATATTTCAAGCAACCCTGTAGTTCCATGAACTCAGTGGTTGAGATCAATCACCACGAAGCTTCAAATTCATGCCCGACAACTTCTGGCGTACTTCGTTCAAGCTGGTAACACCAAAGTTTTTGCATTCGAGCATGTCATCGCCCGTTTTGCGAATCAATTCACCAATGGTGTTGATTCCCAAGCGGACCATACATTTTCGAGCACGAACCGAAAGATTCAAATTGGAAATCGGTTGATCGAGTACGGCAGCCTGATCAGGCGACAGCGAAGACAAATCGACCGATGGTTCTGGTTCGCGACGTTCGTGGGAGAATTGACCTAAGCTCAAGCCCTTCGACGACAACATGTCGCGGATTTCCACGAGCGATGTTTCGCCAAAGTTCTTGCTGGCCAACAATTCTTGCTCGGTGGTGCGAGTCAAATCGCCCAGAGTGCGAACACCCATCTTTTGCAAACAGTTTCGACTGCGAACCGAAAGTTCGAAATCGGCAACTGGGATGCTGAGCAATTGCGACAAACGTTCGGTACGTTTGGCCGACTCTTCATCGTAGTACGAATTACCAGATGCGGACGCATCCTTCATGTACAAGCGAGCGCGAGGATGATCGGGATAAACTTCCAAAATGCGTTTGTAGCACAATTGGGCTTTACCGTATTCGTTGCGATCTTCGTATACGATACCCAAATTGATCAAAGTACCGATGTGCGTTGGGAAAACGCCAGCAGCTCGTTCATACAAACGGAGAGCTTCATCATCGTTACCGAAGCGATCATTTTCCATTGCCAAGCCGAACAAAGCACCTGCATGTCGACCATCAGCGGCAACGGCTCGTTGGAAATATGTGGTCACTTCGTTGGGATTTCCGCCCAACGCAGCAGTCGTCGCTCCACGCTGATACAAATACTCAGCCGTTTGCTCGACAGGACCAAACATGTTGTCCAACAAATTCATTGCATCTTGGAACTTACCCTGATATCGCAATGCTTCGGCGGTAGCCAATTGGCATTGCTCAGGATCATAACCCGCCTTCTTGGCGGCGTCGAAATAATTGATCGCTCGGTCATATTGCTCTTGTTGGAAGCAAACCTTCCCCAAGTAATATTGAGCCAAAGCACCGCCATCTCCCTTGAGCAGAACTTGTTCTGCCTGCGAAATACGGCCGATCAAATACAAACAAACACCCAACCGGGTTGACGTGGCTGGACTTCGTTCTTCTACACTTTCCAATTCCTGCACGGCATCACGCAAGGTCGTAAACTGAGTGAAATCCTCAGCTATTCCTTGGCAAAGTGCCTTAATTTCGGCTGGGCCGAACGTGCTATTGGACAGAACGATGTCGCGAAGATCTACAACTGCTCCTTGAGCCATTTGGCCAAGACTCCTCGGGAAACGATTCAGAAATGGTAGCAGTAAAAGAGCCAGCAGTGGGAATCGAACCCACAACCCCCGCATTACGAATGCGGTGCTCTGCCAATTGAAGCTATGCTGGCTTCACTTAATGCTACGACTATATCGTGGGGCCTAAATCGAAGGTGAAAATGTAGTGAATCTCCCCAAGTTCCGTCAAGAGGGGGACTTGCGTCCGTATGTACCCCGCCGGAATCCGTAGGAAATTAATCCAAAAAATCGTTACCTTCTACCCTCAAACCCCAAAAACCCCTCAATCGAACCAACCACAACAGGTACGCCACAAATAAGTACACATTGATTCCGAATGGCAGTTTCGGTCTCGATAGTAGCTGGGCCTAGCCGGCTCACCTACAATAAGCCGTCAATCCAAGTGACCTGTCTATCTTGAGATGGTCTTTAGCGAAACAGGGTTCATATTCGTCGTAGAAGACTGTCCCCATTGTTTCGTCAGCTTGGCGTTACATCTTGATTTCGGATTTCGAAATTCCTTCCCACTTCCTCGGAGCCATGGTTAATGATGAAAAAATATTGGGCCAAATCATTGGCAGGTCTATTTTCGGCTGCAGTCCTCTTTGGAGTCTTAGCAATGGGCTCGTTCAGTGTCGCTGGCGATGACGACAAGAAAGCACCCGCCGCACTTGCGTTCGAAATGGAAACGCTCGATGGCAAAAAAGTGTCGCTCGACAAATACTCTGGCAAAGTGATTTTGGTCGTCAATGTGGCCAGCGAATGCGGTTTGACCGGTCAATACGAAGGCTTGCAGGAACTGTACGACAAGTACAAAGACAAGGGCTTGGTTGTTCTTGGATTCCCTTGCAACCAATTCGGTAGCCAGGAGCCAGGTAGCGCCGAAGAGATCAAATCGTTCTGCACCAAAAATTACGGTGTCACGTTTGACATGTTTGCCAAAATCGATGTCAACGGTGACAAAGCAGCTCCGTTTTACAAGCACCTAACCGCCCTTGAAACCAAACCAAAGGGAGCAGGCAAAATCGGTTGGAACTTCGAGAAGTTTCTTATCGGCAAAGATGGTACCGTGGCAGCTCGCTTTGCTCCTACCGTCGAGCCAAAGGCCGACGATGTTGTAAAGCAAATCGAAGCTCTGTTGGCCAAGTAATTCGGGACTGACATTTTTGCGAACAACAATGCGAAAAATCGTAAGCCGGAAGTCATTCCAGCTTACGATTTTTTCGTTGGCCAACATTCGATACTAAAGCTCGTCAGAACCAGTGAGCTGCTGCTCAACTTCATCGGCTTGGAACGCAATAGCGCTAACTACACGCAGAATCTCCATCGGATCCGTGGTATCGGCGAGAAGATTGCAGCGCAGTACTAAATCTTCTCCCCCATGTTCGTTGGGCTGAAATGCAAATGCACCATGAAGAGTTTGGTGATTAAACCGTAAGAGAGTCACCGCATTGTTGGGATTAGCTGGTCCACATGGTGACCAGAAGCAAATCAATTCGTGACCATCATCATCTTTGCGTCCGTAGGTTGCATAGACGGTTTGCTTTCTCAAGCTCCCAACGGGAATGATCATCGCCCATTGATCCCCCTGCTCTTTCACGGTCCATTTCGAAGTATTGGCAACGCGGCGAACTAGCGAACGAATATCGACGGCAGATTGAGAACCTTCTAACGCATTAAGATTTAACTTAGGTGCAGCAGCTTGCCCCACCGCAGGCTGAGCTACGGGTGCAGTAGCATTGGCCGCACCAACATTCCCCGGCCCAACATTGGCAACGGGTGCCCCTGGCTGAAAAGCTTGTTGCAATGCAGCTGGAAATGCCATTCCCATCCCAAAGCCCATACCAGATCCCACTCCAGGATTCTGGCCAGCAGCCGCCATTGAATTGGCTGCTTGATAGAGCGTATACGACTTCAAATCGCCCAGCACGGTCATACCGGCTCGCGCGTCGATCGCCTTTTCAACTTCTTCCGGTGGTGTGATGCTGTTGATGATAAAATCGGTGAGCTCCAACCCAAACTTATTGAAAGCATCCGCGATCTTCAGGCGAGCAGCTGCAGCAACTTCGTCAAACTTCGATGGCAGATCAATGAGACCGATGCCTGATGTAGCCAGAAAATCGGTGAGCCCCGAAACGATCACATCCTTTAAGTAGCTGGTGACCTGTTCGGTGGTGTAGCGACCGCGCGTCCCGACTAGCGAATTGATAAGGAGCGGAGAATCGACAACTCGGAACGCAAATTTTCCGAAACCACGCAACCTCACCAAACCAAAATCGGGATCGCGCATGGTGATGGGCGTTTTAGTTCCCCAGCGTTGATCGACAAAAGTCTGCTTGCCGACAAAATAAACCGAAGCTTGAAACGGCGACTTTTCCCAAGGAATCGTTAAGATTCTGGTGAGAATGGGGACGTTGGCGGTGGTCAACGTATAGCGGCCAGGCCCGAACACATCCATCGCTTTGCCGTCGCGAAAGAAGACAGCCTCTTGAGCTTGCTGCACGATCAACTGTGCCCCCAATTGGATGGCCGCAGTCCCATCGGCTGGCACTCGTCCAACCACATTCTGCCCTGTCGGATCGAAGAAATCGAGAACTTCTAATCGAAACACCATAACCAATCCTTTCTAGGTCTCGCCTCGCAATATCGAATTACGTCTTTCCCATTTCGTCCGCATCTCGTTTAGCGATTCAGATGCCTTATCGAGATCAACCACCAGCGGCTCTAACGAAGGCACTTCCGGATCAGCCAAAAACTTTCCAAGTCGCTCTAAATCAGCCACAATGCCCGCATCGAGCTGGCTCATTTTCAAACTGATGGCAGCGTCTGGCTTGGACTGAGTGAACCAATTGCTATTGCCATCGACCGTCGCTTCAATCTTTTGCTGAAGCATGTCGATGTCAGCCCGCAACTTCTCACCTTTGGCAATCTGATCCAACTGTGCTGATTGCAAGAAATTCTTGGTATAAGATTGCGACAAGCGTTTATATTCCTGCAAACGCTCAATCAAAAATTTACGCGTCTTGCGATCATCGTCGCGTCGCGACTCGAATTCTTGATATCCTGAATAACCCGGAATCATCGACTTAAGCCAATCGATGATTCCGCCTGATTTTGCTGGTTCAGCCACCGTTACGTCTCCTCAGTTCACACTTAAAGCTGCGTCAACTGTACAGATTGGAAAACGTAACGGCAACAACCCGTGCGAATTTTGCTGCCTCTTCCCGACGCTTACGCGACGGCTGAGTTGGAATTGGCAAAATACTCTGGATAAAGTTCGCGTAAAGATTCTTCCACCAATTGCACTGCGAACATAATCTGTTCTTCCGTGTGAGTGGAGTTGATAAAGAACCGCAAGCGAGCGGCTGCTTCCTCAACCGCTGGATACAAGATGGGCAACACATTGACACCTTGGCTCACCATGCGGTCAGCCAGTTTCAAGGCGACTAGCGAGTTGCCCAAGATGATGGGGACAACAGGCGTCCCGGATGAATCGCCCGTATTCAGTCCACGCTTTCGAGCTTCCTCCAAGAACAAGCGGGAGTTCGTTCGAAGTTTTTCTACGCGGTCTGGATTAGCTTCCAACACATCGATCGATGCCAACGCTGCTGCCGCATTCGAAGGCGATAACCCGACGCTGAAGACGAATCCGGGCGTCGTGTATTTCAAGTACTCGATCAATTCGCGACGACCTGCAATGTAGCCACCGCAAGAACCAAACGATTTGGACAGCGTACCCATCCAAATGTCGACCAAGTTGGCGTCGATGCCAAAATGCTCGCTTACACCTCGGCCCGTCTTGCCCATGGTACCGATCGAATGCGCCTCATCGACCATCAGCCAAGACTTATAACGCTGCTTGATCTCTACGAATTTCGGCAATTCGGGATAATCACCGTCCATGCTATACACACCTTCGACAATCACCAACACACGTCGGTACTTGTCGCGGATGTCATGGAGAATTCTCTCGAGCGCCCGCCAATCGTTGTGTGGAAACGCTCGGCGACGAGCCCCAGACAGAATTGCCCCTTGCACGATACTGTTATGTGACAGTGAATCGTGCAATATCAAATCACCTGGTCCCAACAAATGGCCAATAACCGATTCGTTGGTGGCATGGCCGCCGACCATCACGATACTATCTTCAACACCAATCCATTTGGCGATTCGGCGTTCTAGCTTTTGATGTAGATCCTTCTCGCCACTGACCAAGCGCGAAGCCGAACAACTGGTCCCATATTTATTTACCGCGTCAACAACAGCCTTGTTGACCGTCGGGTCGCCACTCATACCCAAGTAGTTGTACGATGCGAAGCTAATCAATTCCCGACCACCGATCAATGTGGTATCGCGCACGACACCTTGATGGGCTGCAAAGTATGGGTTTCGAACGCCTGTTGATAGTAGCTCAGACATCGTCATCTTCAGACGGCGATATTCGGGCAACAAGTCGAATTGATAATCTTCAGGGGTCACTTCGCGACTGTGCAGCACTTCCTCAGCAGCAACCGCTTCCGTAAGACTGCGGTGAATGCGTTCGACGCCAAACAACTCTTCAATCGCTGCCGAAACTTGGCGAACTGTATCGATATCTTGCAACACATCTTCCGGGAATCGACCACCGAATTGCTGCTCCAATGAGTGAGCAATCTGCAAGCGTTCCAGAGAGTCGAGGCCAAGATCCAATACAATATTGGTATCAAGATTCACATCTTCGGCACGTTCCTGTGCCACAGCCTTAACAGCCCCAATAACAACCCGCACGATTTCAGGATGAGGATCTTTATCTTGTAAATTAGGATCCTTCAACAAACTCTTGATGGAGCCGTTTTCTCTTGCGGGAGCTTCAATCGTTGAAGCCGCAATCATAGGCTCTTGTTTGAGCATCTGCACTTCACCCAACTTCCATTGGGCTACAATCTTCAACACGTTGTTCTTGTAATCGTTCATACAAGCATGACGCTGAATTTTGCCGCTGGATGTCTTGGGTAAGGTGCCAAAGCGAACCAGGGCAATAGCTTCAGGTGGAAGCTCATGAACCTCAGTCACGCGGCGGCGAATCGCTTGGATAACTTCATCCCAGTTCTGCTGCGCCCCGCGCTGCACTTCAGCCGTAATGACAAGGCGTTCACGTTCGTCGATTTGCAATGCAAATGCGGCAACGGAACCCGATTGAATGCTCTTGTGAGCATCTTCAACAGTGATTTCGATATCTTGGGGATAACGATTGACGCCGCGAACGATGATCATGTCCTTGAGGCGACCAGCCACAAACAACTGACCGTCGAATAAAAACCCTAAATCGCCCGTTCGCAAAAAGGGGCCGCGACCGGCAACTGTAAATGCCTGAAAAGTGCGTTGGCTTTCTTGTGGTTTGCGCCAATAACCTTTACCCACACTCGGGCTCTGAACCCAAATCTCGCCAACTCGTCCTGGAGGTAGTTCCTCTAACGTATCGGGATCAACGACAATGAGATTTTCATTGGCCAATACCGCACCACAGCCGACCAAGGTTCGGCATTTATCCGTACCATCGTCTGTCGCGACAGGTACCACTTTGCGTTGGTCCAATGCTTGAGCATCAAAGGTGCGAAAGAATGGACGTGAAGCGGTCGGTCCACCGGTAACGATCAAAGTCGTTTCCGCCATTCCATAACAGGGCAAAAAGGCGGAACGTTTGAAGCCATATTTGGCGAACTTCTCTGTGAACTGATCTAACGTCGATGCGCGTACTGGCTCGGCACCGTTATAAGCAACGGACCAGCAACTCAGATCAACACCTTCCATGTCCGCATCGCTCACCTTATCAACGCACAATTGATAAGCAAAGTTCGGTCCACCGCTAACCGCGACACGATACTTGGATATCGTTTGCAACCAGCGCGCGGGGCGTTGCAAGAAACTCATTGGGCTCATCAACACATTGGGGCGTCCCAAGAACACAGGTTCAAGAACCCCACCTACCAACCCCATGTCATGATAGAGCGGCAACCAACTGCAGCCGCCTCCAGGGCCAGGCTCGAAGGCCAACAAGATCAATTCGGAATTGCGAACCAAACAAGCATGGCTCAATACCACGCCCTTCGGTTGCCCGGTCGAACCGGATGTATATTGCAAAACGGCAGGCGCCATCTGATTGATGGCTACAGGCTTATATTGATCAGCTAGCGATAACGAAATTTGATCGGTAGCTAGAATCGTCGCTCCTGCTAAGTCCTGCTGTGCGCTTTCATCGGAGTGAATCAAGTCACAAACGCTGGTGATGCTCAATGCCCAATTGGCAGAGCAATCTTCGGCGATGCTTTGAATACGAGCACCTTTGCGATTTTTTCGCGGTGGGAACGCAGGTACAGCGATAGCCCCAGCATATAACGTTCCAAAGAATCCCACCACAAAATCGAGGCCTGGTGGATACAACAACAGTACGCGTTGCCCTTCCGCAGATCCATCCTGCTGCAATCGCGCAGCTACCGCTCGCGCAGCCTGATCCAGCTGCCGATAGGTTAGACATACATCTTCTCCACCTTCACCATCGGTGAAGTAGAAGACTGGATTGTCCGGGGTCTTGGCCGCCCAGAACTGAGCAGCGGAGACTAAATCTGTCTGAGGAACAGCGTACGTTGGAAAATACTTCGATACGTCCGCAGGCTCCAACTCATTCATGGTTCACCCATGTTGCTAACTCCCGCCAATCCCAACTACCGCCAAGGTCCTAATGACCCTTTCCCGCAAATTTAACGTTTGCAGGAATTGCGGAAGCTGGGTAAACCAGCGGATTGTACCCAACAACTGCCAACTTTTCACGCCCCAAACGAGGCTACACGCGAGAGGGGATGGCTTAAAAACATTCTGCCCCTCGGGATTGGTATCGACCATTCCACTAGGTCGAGGTTCAACCATTTCGACTTCCGAGCCAATCCTCAGCGGGTTTTTCGCTTTCCCTTCCCCCATCCGAAGAACATTTTGAGCAAAAACCCGATCCGGCGTTGCATGACGGACCACGGCTCGAGCTCATGGCGTTGAAATCCCGACTTGTTAGCCTGCCAGATCTGATCATTCTGTAAATCGAGAGCTGTCAGATACTGACCACCAAAACAATAGGTATCCAAACATTTCAGGTAACCGAAATCCGCGATGTAACCTCCTAACTGCGGAGTATGTCCGCAGATCACCGTTTTGCCCGAAATATGTGGAGTTGGCAGACGATCGGTCAAATGCTCCCAATAAAGCTGAAATTCTGGTTGCCGGGCCAGCGGCAAGTCAGGCAAATAGTTGGCGTGCACAAACAGATATTCTTCGGTTTCCCAAAAGGGAACACATTTTTGATCCAAGAATTCGAGATGGTTATGGGATATCTTTTGCAAGTTTCCACCATAACTTGTGAGCGTAGCTTGCCCACCCATTTGAAACCACAAAACTGGGTCACATCCGCGCAGGGCCGATCCCAAAAACATCAGTTCGTGATTGCCACGGACGAGTATCAACTTGCAACGCGAATCGAGTTCCATCAAGAGATCGACAACACCACGACTATCGGGGCCACGATCCACATAATCACCCAAACAGATGAGTGTGTCTTCCGAGGTAGGCGAAATGGCTTCGATGAGCGTTCGGAGCGCTTTGCTGCAGCCGTGAATATCGCCTATCGCAATAGTACGCATACGTGCCAGTAAAATCCTTCAGCACCGATTCAGAGAGTACATCTTGTTAGCTCGTCAGTTCAAATTAGGATCTGGTGGCATGGGGATATGTCCTGTCGCACACGCGATGATACCACGACCGATACGGCGAAGTGCGCGTTCCCAGATTTCATCACAATCCCCGAACAACTCCGCCACATCGGTATCAGCGACGAGCCACCCACCCACCTTCATTTCTTCTTCTAACTGTCCCGGCCCCCAACCTGAATAGCCATCGAAAATCAAGACGCGAGCCTTATCATCCATCATCAGATCGCGAACGCGATCTTGGCAGCTTGCCAAATAAAGGTCGTGGCCGCATTCGATATCCGCCGAACTCGGTGAGTCATGCAATACGACGAGAGGCCCTTCAACGGGTCCACCAAACATGATGTGCCCACGGCGATGGCATGGACATTCGAGCAACATCTCCATCACGGTTCCAACACATTGGTTGGTGGGGCGATTCAAGACTAAACCATAAGCCCCTTCTTCATCGTGCCGAACCATAAAGATGACGGAACGGAAAAAGTTCGGATCTTGCAATTGAGGGGATGCGACTAGTAATTTGCCTTCTACGCATGACATGGCGCGTGCGTCTCCCGCCATACACAACCACCCCAAGACCACCCCACACCGAAACCTACTAACATCAAGGTCATACCTGTTTTGATTTCGCCACGTTTGCGCATGTCGTGTATCAGAACGGGAATAGTGCAGGAAACAGTGTTGCCGTAGTCTCGCAATCGAATTGGAATCTTTTCATCTCCATAGCCGATCCGAGCTTGCAACTGAGATAACATTTTATACGAAGCTTGGTGCAAAAGAAACCAATCAACGGATTCCTTCACGATGCCTGCCTTCGCCGCAACCGCTTCAACTAGTCTTGGAATCGCTTCGACGGTAAAGGCCATCAAGCTCGGCCCATCCATGTACAGCCGACTCTTCCAACGCTTACGATTTCGCGGCTTGATTGATTCCTCTGGGGAACGGCATCCTCCCTCACCCACTAACAAGGTATCCGCTCCGCTTCCATCGGTGCCGAAAACAAAGCCTGAAATTTCTTGTTCTGGCCGAGCTTCAATCAAGGTAGCGGCGGCCGCATCGCCAAAAATTGTGCGCAAACTGCGATCGCCACGATCGATGTATTTTGAATAAGTATCTGCTGTTACCAACAGAATCTTTTTAGCGACACCACTACGAATTAAACCATCGGCCAACGAGAGTCCATACACAAACCCCGAGCAACCCAAGTTGAAATCGAGCGCTCCGATACTCGTTGATAAACCGAGTCGATTCTGGAGCAAACAAGCAGTCGTCGGTAATGGATAATCGGGCGTTTGCGTGCAGAGAAGAAGAAAGTCGATTTCGCTGCGGTTTAATTGATTTTCCGCAAACAATTTTTCGCACGCTTCGACAGCTAGATCCGAAGCGCATTGGGATGGCTCAGCGATATAGCGTGCGGCGATTCCCGTTTTCTCTTCAATTTGAGGCAAATCCCATTCCGGGAATTCCTCTTGAAGCTGAGCATTAGTCTCCAACCGCTTCGGAAAGGCTATCGCAATCGGTCCCAAATGTGCAAACGCCACGACGTCATCATCTCGAATGGAGAGTTATTAATTCGACCCACAGGTCGGTTGCCTACCAAGGTAGCGTTATACGCTTTTGTCCCCCTTCACGCCAACCCGACTCCCCCCTAGAACGGAAAAAACCGAGTCCGTCCCTAAGAATTCCAAGTACAGACAATCCGACAACGTAATACCTGTTCACTTCTCTGGCGTCGGCGCTGGATTGACATCTGGAATGGTCTCCAATCGCAAAGCCTGCTCCAGAGGATCAAGCCCCGTAGCGGTTGCCAAGTGGCTCAAAGCGGTAAACCAATCGCGCTGAGCGTTGATCAAATCCATTTTCAAATTGGTAACCAACTGTTCCTGTAAGTTGAGCTCAATAAGGTCGATTCGACCGGTGCTGAATTGGATTTCTTGCAATTCCAAAACTTGAGTTTGCGTCTCCACAACTTTCACCAGTTGCTCAATCACTTCTTGAGATCGTTGCAGTGCCACGATTGCGCTTTGAACTTCAAGCGAAATCTTGTCCATCGTCAAACGGCTTTTCTGATCGATCTGCTGAAGTTTGGCAGCCGTTGAACGCAACTTACCGCGAGCTTTCCTTAACTGCCAAGGATATTCGTACGTTAAGCCGAATTCACCTTCAAATTGTTGTTTATCCAAATTCTTGCTCGTGGTTGGCCCCACGTCCTGCGACAATTCGCTCACAAAATCAAGACGCCCCCGGGTTTGATTTTGTGCCCAACGCCTGTCCCATTGCACGTGCTCACTTTGTAGACGCAATTCAACTAACTCGGGACGACGATCTAAGGCTTCATCAATCTGCTGCTGCACATTCAAATCTTTTGTATCGCTGAGAGGCGGGAACGAGCTGGGTAGCCAGGCTGTATCCGCGACAAGAGGTAGCCCCTGTTCATCTCGCAAATATAAAGCCAACTTAAAAGTTGCTTGTTGCAGCTTCTGTTCTGCCTCAATCACTTTGGTAACACGTTGAGCGATAAGCACATCGTTGAATAGTTCATCGACCTTCGCTCGACGTTGAGCCTTGATCAATTCGCGGATCTGTTCCACGCGTTGGCGTGCTAATGCCAATAGCTGTTGCTGGACTCGCAGATTTCTACCAGCTGCTAACCAATCCCAATAAATGGAGGCAGCTGCGAATGAGGTTTGCAAGATCTCCACTTGCAGTTGAGGCTCAACCGACTGTTGGGCGATACGATTTTGAAAGATCGCCACGCGTCGCGGATCGATATCGCGTCCTTGCAACAAAGGTTGAATATAGGCAAGCTTGAACTCTCCACCATCCAAGGTCTCGCGTTCTTTGTACCAGGGTTGAAAATCACCACGGCCAATGCGATATCCGGTAGCCAAGTACCCACCCCACCATGTATTGCGTGCTACGCCGATACCATTTCGGTAATTTTCATAAAAGCCCGTAGGCTCGCTTATCGTTTCGGCGAGAATCTTGGTGTCGAACTCGCCCCATGAGGTTTGCAAATCTCCGGCAGCAACTTGACGTTGTAACCGAACCGCTTCGATCGTGGGATAAGCGCGATACACCGAAGCGATCACGTCACTCAAGGTGAGCGCGGTCGGATTCAATTCGGGCGAAGGTTCCTCAATGGCTTCCCGCAAGCTTTCTGGAAGTCTTGATTGCAGTTCTTCAAAAGTGGGATCGGGAAGCACGCCGGGTTCTAGTAACTGCCGTGGCTGTCCAAGAATGCGATCTTCTTGTTGCGGTTGCAACTTCGGACTGGGAGTCATGGGTGGAGCAGGAGCGACAGGGAGTTGCTCAGCAGGCACTACAACAGCCCCTTGTTCCTGCTGGTTTTGAACTGGAGGAACCGAAGGCTCTGGCGGTTGTTGCCATGCTCCCAACGCACTATTGCTCAAAACGATGCCGCACATTCCCAAGACGCTGAGTCGTACACCCAGCGTCTTGAAAAGAACGACTACTTGGGAAGCTTGATTTTCTTGGCTTTGTCGTCGCTGTCTGACTTTTCGTCGTCTACCGAAGGCGGGAATCCATTCAACTGTCGCCATATTTCAAATCCCAGAGTAACTTCGTTAAGCAGGACCCATCCGTTGGCCCGCATCCCCTGTCGCAATATGTTCTTCGGCCATGGGCGCTGGCCGGGAAGCGTATCCAATTCTGGATCGGGTACGACCAGAATTCGAAACTTGCCCGCACCTGCACTAAAAGTGTCGATCATCTTGACTCGACCACCAAAGGTTCCAATGGCGATCGAAGGCCAACCCACAAACTGAACCGCAGGCCAACCTTCAAATTGCAACCGAACCTCTTGCCCCTCACGAATAAACGAAGTGTCGTTACCTGAGACGACCAACTCTACAGCTAACTCATTGACGTCGGGAACTATCGTGAACAGCTCATCTCCCTTTTTTACCGTCGATGCACCTTCCGAAGTGACCAATCGATAAAGCACTCCGTCACAAGGTGCTTCCTGCTTCAATCGATCCAATTCACCACGTTTGATTCCATAATCCTTGATCTTTTGTTGCGTCATCTGCATCTTGCCGTAGTAGCTTTGTACTTTGGCCTTTGCACTCGCAATTTTGTCGTTGCCTTCCGCAGTGATCTTATCTAACTCTGCCTCCTTCTCCGCTATCTCCGCCTCAATCGCCGCTCTCGATTCCGTTTGAGCCTGCAGTTCGGCAATCAAGCCTTTTTCCTTGGCTAGGTAGGCAGCGTTATCCAGGCCCGCTTCGACGCCCACGGCAATCAAGCGATCGCTTTGAGCACGGTTGAGCTTCGCCAGTTCCAACTCCACATTGTATTTGCGAATCAGTGAATCCTTTTCTTGCAACTTGAATTCCGCAGTCTGGATAGCTGCTTTTTGTTTTTCAATGTTTGCGTCTCGTGTCGACTCGGCCAAAATTATCTGTGACTTAGAGAGTTCGTACTCGTTTTCTTCCGCTTTCAGTTGCTCTCCTAGCAGTTTGATGATTTCGTCGGTCTGAGCTAATTCCTGACGAGCTGTCGGCTCTAATTCAAGAATAAACTCTCCCTTCTTTACACGCCGTCCTTCGACCATCCCTTCCGCAATTTGCTTGACCACTCCGTCGTACTGCGATTTCACCTGCTGCGGGCGTTCCTGTGGATTGAGAGCCGAGACGGTTCCTGATCCTTGTGAAGTTTGTTGCCATGGAAGCGCAAACAAACCAATCACTACCAACAACAACCCAAACATTGTGTAATAAGCAAGTCTATGGATCCAACGCAACGATCGCACCAGAAGCAAAGCTGGGAAATCTCCCCCCAACTCATTTTCTATCCTAACCCTGCGTTTCGATTGTTTTGTTATCGTCGACATATTCGATTTAACCGTTTCACGCAAAAGCATGGGATGAGTCCAAATTGCCGGACTCTCCATGGCTGCCTAAACCAGAAAGATTCACTACTTTATCACAGCGCTGGATAATGTCCGGCTCATTGGTGATGACAATGATGGTCGAGGTCTTGGGTTGAGTTAAGTTTTCCCAAATCCCCTGCCGGATATCGATAGGTAGAGCATCCAGCGCACCATCCAAGACAAGAACACGAGGCACCCCTGCAATTGCTCTGGCTATCATGAGCCGATCGATTTGTCCCGCCGAAAGAGGCCGCCCCCCTGTTAAGAGCATCGTTTCAATGCCTTCGGGTAACTTCAGAACTTCTTCCCAAGCCAATACTTTGCGCAGACTATCGCGGACATCAGCGTCTGTAACTGTCGGACGTCCAAGATGAATGTTCTCAGCAATGGAACCATGGAATACCTGACGCGCGCCAGCTAGAGCCGCCAGACTACCGTCACTTAAGCGGGCAGCTTCCCGCGCATCAATCCCTTCCACTTCCACATAACCATGAGTTGGGCAACGCATACCGGCCAACATCTCCGCCAGCAGCGACTTACCGTAACCGCTTGGCCCGACAATGGCGACGGTCTCCCCCGCTGCCACGGCGTAGTCTGGATAATGAAGTTCTTTGTGGGTGCCCGACATGCTAACGGAAAGATCTTTCCATTGCACAGGAGCTGGCCCCATCCCAACATCAATGACACGACCAGGTGGATCCGTTTCTAGGTCGAGCAAATGCCCAAGTTTATTGACACCTGCTGTAAGGTCAAAGAAGGTCTCAATTTGCTTCCCTAGTTTCATAAATGAACCAAGGATCACCGTTACAATCAACTCAGCAGCGACCAGCTGGCCAGGTGAAAGTCGACCTTGAATCACCAACCAACCTCCCAAGCCCAACAAAGCAGTCGACGCAACCGCATACAGGACCATACCCGCTGCGTTTTGACGCAACAGCACTGAGAAGTGGCGACTGCGCATTGCCACATATTCCCCCACCAATCGATTGGAACGATCCACCGCCAACTGACGACCGCCATGTATTTTGAAGGCAGTGGTCGCAGCGGAAAGATCTTGCAACCAATGGGCTATCTTGTACTTCACAATCGATTCGTTTTCGGCAGTCTTCATACCACCACGCCCCAAAACGAGAATCGTGAATACCAAGCAAAAGACCAAAACTATGTCGAAACCAAGCAAGAATGGATGATAAAACGCCAGCAGTGCCAAACCAATCAAGGTTTGCAACAACATGCTAATGCCATCTACGAAAATTGTAGTTACCGATTTCTGCAGAGTTACCACATCAAAAAATCGATTGGTCAACTCCGGTCCCCACACAGAATCCCATTGTTGAATGTTGGCTCTCGGAATTCGATTGGACAAATCGCCCACCACTCGAACCATCATTCGCCGCTGAATGATTTCCGCCGTATACATCTGCAACAATCTCAGAAAACCTGAGAACATCAGGAATACAAACAGAATCAGCGATAACACAATCACGGGCTGAACATAGCGTCCGAAAACCACCGTGTTCACCAAAGACTCTACTGCTAACGGCGTCGCGAGTCCAAGCAACCCAACGACAACCGCAAAGAGAGTGATGATTGCAATATCGTTCGCATCTAGGCGACAAAATGCCAACAATCGCGACAGAGGTGAAATATGTGCGTGATGATCATGGCCATGACTATGTCCATGCCCATGACCTGCATTAGCATGGTGCGAGTCCTTCTCCCAATGACTCTCTTTTTGGACTCCGTGGCCGATCTTGGTCGCTTCAGCCAAAAAGAACAATTGTTTGCTCTGAGCCGATCGATATCCCAACAGTTTCTTGAGTCGGCTCTTGGAAATGACTCGCTCTTCAATACCGCTATCACAAATAACTTGAACGTCGAATCGTCCCCAGGAAGCGCGGTGTATCAACCACCAATTACCTTGCCCCTGCTCTTCCACAAATCGTGCTACAGGCAACCCTTCGCGGGCTACCGAGGTGAGGTCCGAGAAGGTCATTTCGATGGGGGCAATATGCAGGCCCAATTGATTGGCGGCCCGCACCATCCAAAAAACCGAGTCCCCTTCACCACCTTGATGGACTTGCCGAGAAGCATCCGCCAAGCATTGATGAATTCTGGATACCTCCAACGGCATATCCAAAAATTCGCCCAATCGCTGCAAAAGCTGCGAGACACGCTGCCATGCTCTCGTCTCGTTCGCTGTCAGAGCCTGATCGATACCATGCATTCGAGCTAACCCAAAAGAAGTAAACAAAATCGCGATATATTACTTTATCGTCAGGTAAACCCACCGACCAAGGTAGGGAAGTGCGATTTTTTTATTTTTCGCAACCGACGATGAGTAAAATAACTCGAAGAGTTTACGTCAAGATAGGTCGAATGAGTTCGCCGTGAATGTCAGTTAACCGAAAATCTCGCCCCTGGTAGCGGTACGTAAGCTTCGTATGGTCTACGCCCATCAAATGAAGGATGGTTGCGTTGAGATCGTGAACGTGAACCGGGTCGCGAACGATGTTGTAGCAGTAGTCGTCGGTTTCACCCAAAGTGAGCCCCGCCTTGATACCAGCACCCGCCAAAAGTATGGTGAAACATCGTGGGTGATGGTCGCGGCCATAGTTGTCGGCTGTGATTCCACCTTGAGAGTAAATCGTTCTTCCGAATTCCCCTCCCCAGACAATCAGCGTATCTTCCAACAGACCGCGTGCCTTGAGGTCTTTGATGAGGGCCGCTGTCGCTTGGTCCGTATCAGTGCATTGGCCGCGGAGCGCATTGGGTAGGTTGCCATGGTGGTCCCAACCCATATGGAACAGCTGAATGAAGCGGACATCACGCTCCGCTAACCGTCGCGCCAACAAACAGTTGGCCGCATAGGAGCCGGGCCGTTGAACATCTTTGCCATACATTTCGAGAATATGGGCTGGTTCATCGGCCGTATTCAATAGATCAGGGACGCTGGCTTGCATGCGAAAAGCCATCTCGTATTGCGAGATACGAGCTTGAATTTCAGGGTCTCCCAATTCGTTGGCTCGCTCTTCATTGAGTGATTTTAAACGATCGAGTGTTTTGCGGCGCATGCTCCGTGTTACGCCGGGTGGATCGCTCAAATAGAGCACCGCATCACCAGCGTTTCGAAATTTGACTCCTTGATGGCGCGATGGCAAGAAACCTGCTCCCCACAAGCGATCATATAGGGGTTGATCATCGGGGCGTCCGCTGCCAAAACTTGTAAGCACTACATACGCAGGGAGATCTTGATTCTCGCTTCCCAGACCATAGCTCATCCAGGAGCCAATGCTCGGTCGGCCTGCGAGTTGCGAGCCCGTCTGACAAAACGTAATCGCAGGATCATGATTGATGGCTTCGGTATGCATCGAGCGGATCATGCAAAACTCGTCTGCGACTTGCGCCATGTTTGGCAACAATTCACTCATCATCATTCCCGATTGTCCACGCGGTTCGAATTTGAAGATCGAGGGAGCAATGGGAAATGTGGACTGTCCCGAGGTCATCGTGGTTAAACGTTGTCCCTGTCGAATCGAATCGGGCAGATTCTCACCCCGGTGCTTTTCCATGACCGGCTTCGGATCAAACAGATCCATTTGCGACGGAGCACCGCTTTGAAACAAATAGATGATTCGTTTCGCTTTGGCGGGATGATGTGGCAAACCTGGAATCTCTCCACGAGCTTCACCACCTAACACACTTCCACTGTGGGTGAGAAATGGTAGCGCCATCGCCCCAAGGCCAGAACGCCCCAGAAAAATTCTTCGATTCAATCGGTCCGCAATTTGTAGGTTCTGATTCATAACGTCTTATGGTCGATTTACGAACTCATCCAAGTTTAGCAAAATATTAGCGGTCAACGTGTATGCGGCCCATTCGGTTCTATCGATGCCAGAAACGTCTCGAACCAAACCGACATTCAAGATTCCATCTACTGCACCTTGTGAGCTTTTCAATTCATTCAGGTCAGCATCCAATCCATTCTTGAGCACATCCAGTTCATTGCCGCTTGGTTCGCGTCCCACAACCAATCGAAAACCGTAACGCAACCTTTGGTCGGCGGAAGCTCCACCTTCAGTTATCATACGCACAGCCAAACCACGTGCTGCTTCGACGAAGGTCACTTCATTCAAGAGCGATAACGCTTGTAAAGGTGTATTGGTACGCGAGCGTTTCACCGTGCAAACTTCCCGGTTGGGGGCATCGAACAGCAGCATCGAAGGTGGAGCTGCCGTTCGCTTCCAAACCGTATACATCGATCTTCGATATCGTCCAGCATCCGTATCGGGTTTATAGTTTCTCAAATCTCCGTAGCGACTCGTTTCGTCCCACACTCCATCAGGCATGTAAGGACGCACACTTGGACCGCCAATCTTCTCGACCATTAAACCGCTTACCGATAACGCAGCATCACGAATGAACTCAGCCTGCAATCGCAACCGCGCCACACGTGCAATCCATCGATTCTCTGGATCCAATGCCCGTGCTTCAGCGCTTGTTTTGGATGACTGCCGATACGCATCACTCATGACAATAAATTTTTGCAAAGCCTTCATATCCCAACGTTGAGCGACAACACCCGAAACGTTTGGCAACTGTGTTGGCTGCATAAACTCTGCTGCCAAGAAATCCAGCAATTCAGGATGCGATGGGAAATCAGCCTGCGACCCAAAGTTCTCGGAGCTTTTTACCAAACCCATTCCAAAGAATCGCTCCCAGGCTCGATTTACCCAGACCCTTGCGGTAAGCGGATTGGTTTCATGTACCAACCATTTTGCTAGACCGAGTCGATCGTTGCTGGTTCCATCGGGCAAGGGTGGCAATGCGGCAAGTAATCCGCGCTCGACTTTATCACCAGGCTGATCGTATTGTCCTCGTTTCAATATGAAAGTATCCCGGACTTTTCCTTCTTTCATTACCATCGCGGTTGGAACCGAATCATCTAAATCCGTTAGAGACTTTTTCGCCGCTGCAATCTCACGCTTCTTCACCTGAAGTGGTCCTTCAACTTGATTGGCGTAATATTTTTCGATTTCGGCCCATTGCGCATCGCTGCGATCTTTGCTGGATTGCTTCAAAGCCTCTAGCAGCACGCCCGAAATGGGAACCTCATCGAGTGCAACGGAATCACCCGGAACACTTGTCGTGGATATGCGAAACTTCCCGATGTTATGTTGCTGAATCGCATCGTGTTCGAGTCGAATGGTAACTTCGCTTGTCTCAGAAACCGTCAGTGGCGACTCAAGCACAAAGAAAGCTTTGCGATTTTCTTTTCTGGTAGGACCATCTACTGCCCAGCCCCGCCCTTTTGAGCCAGTAACAACATTTCCAATATCCCAGCCGTTCTGCGAAAAGTCCGCGACCGCTTTGATGACCTTGGATGTCTTGGCTTGCACCGAGCCTGCCTCACGAACAGAGACGATAACTCGTGACAACACGAAATTCCCGTTCGGATATCTTCCCAAACTTTGTTCGGGGAGACTTGGATCGGTAAAGCACTCCAGCAAGACACCAGAAATTGCCCCGCCACTTACGCGGCCACGAATCTCATAATTGTCAAAAGCCGCATTCGGCCCCGAAACCAAATAAATGCCATCACCCTGTTCGCGAATCTCGGCCCCGCCAGTCGACTTCACCTCTTGAACGATGAACTGAGTCCACATGGACTTCTTGTTCAATAAGTCTGAGCCATGTTCATCGCTCCACTTCGCCGCGAGTTGCCGAACACCCTTTTGCAATTCGGCTAACTCCATATCGTCTGCTGCAATTTGCTTAGCGAGTTCGTCTCGTTTGGCTTTATGCTCGGCCGCAAAAACTCTCAAAGTGGGCTCTGTGTTTTTTGACTCTCCCTGCAACGTTCCACTTTCTGGAACATTGTTGTAGTAGGAGAACATCTGATAAAACTCGCGTTGGCTGATCGGATCATATTTGTGATCATGGCAACGACAGCAGTTGAAGGTTAAACCAAGCCATGTAAGCCCCATCGTTTCCACGCGATCGATGACCGTCTCAACCCGCCATTCCTCAGCGATAATGCCCCCTTCACCATTGAGCTTATGATTTCGATGAAAACCTGTTGCTAAGATTTGTGATTCTGTTGCGTTGGGCAACATATCGCCAGCATTTTGTTCGATCGTAAATTGATCAAACGGCATGTTACTGTTAAAAGCACTGATCACCCAATCGCGCCATGGCCATTGATAACGACTGCTATCGACTTGAAAACCGTTGCTGTCTGCGTAGCGAGCAAAGTCGAGCCACTGCACAGCCATGCGTTCTCCGTAACGCGGTGAAGCCAAGAGCCTATCGACTAGCTTTTCGTATGCGTCCGACGAATCATCTTGGACAAACGCGTCAATTTCTTGAGGTGTTGGGGGAATGCCATGCAGATCCAAAGTCAAACGCCGAATCAACGTAACGCGATCCGCCTCAGGCTGCGCCTTCAAACCAAGGGCACTTCTCTTCCCTTCCAAAAAAGCATCGATTGGATGTGGGAATCCTTCGACCTTAGGAATGGTTGGGCGAGTTACAGGTCGAAAGGCCCAATGATCTTCGTACGTTGCCCCCTCAGAGATCCAACGACGCACAAGTTCAACTTGAGCTTTCGATAGCGTCTTTCCTGAATCGGGAGGTGGCATCTTGAGTTCCGGGTCATCTGTCATGATCCGGCGACTTAATTCGCTTTCATCGACTTTGCCCGGAACAATGGCGATACTTCCCGATTCGCCCGCACCATACGCAGCCGCTGATTGATCCAATCGCAAACCACCATGTCGCTGCTTGTCATCAGGTCCGTGACATTGAAAGCAGGCGTCCGAAAGTATCGCGCGAATATCTTGATTAAATGAGAGCTTGCTCGGCGGCTCTGCAAACACTGAATCGCGAGTTGTGTGTGCGCTAATGCAGAACGAGAGCCCAAACAACAACCAACTAAACGAGCCGTACGAAAAAGGTCGGCAAACATCCATAAGGCGAGATCACATGCGGCGGGAAATTAGGAAAAAGCTCGTAGCGAGCATCCCTATACTATAAGTCTTCAAGCCTCGATTCTCTACGGTATGGCTGAAGTTTATCGAGTACGACCAAAACTAGGCATTTTTTGCTGGCTTTTGTTCGCAAAAAGCTGTGATCGGTCAACGAAAAAAGGCCGGAGTGTTTTCCACTCCGACCTTTTGGATTTTTCAAACTAAGCGATTCATCGAGCAACCTGAACTTAGTAGCTGAAGCTCAAACCGAGATCGACACCTTGCATCCAGTATCCCGATTCGCGGAAGGTGAACGATGGGTTGTTGCTGTTTTGCAGCAAGTCAACCGTTGGGTTCACTTGATCACCAGCTAGGGCGACATCAGACCAGTACAGGAAGGTGTAACCAACAGTAAACTTGACATTTTGGCGAATGTCGTAGCCTAACTTGACACCCAATTCGGGCAAGAACCCGAATCGATCTCGGTTGTACACACCACTATTGCTACCTTGAGCCAAAACTCCGGCTGCAGTTGTGGTGACTTGTTGAGTACCACCGTCAACAGTTGTAGTGGAACCGCTGATATTCACTTGCTGACCGATGTTACCGAACCCAACTTTGACCAATGAACCTACCGTAAAGCGTCCGCGTCGGAAGTCGCTTTCCATACCCAACGAACCGCCGTGGAAGCTGTTGCTGGTGGAGAAGCTATCGAGTGTATCGAAAGTCGTTCCGTCGGGAATCAAGTCACCTGTCAAGCGATTGGTACGGAAGCTGCGAACCGAAAGATCATTATCCAATCGATTGAACTGATAACCAGCCAACATCGTCAAGCGATGATTGTTGTCGCCGGTGATCAAGAACTTACCGAGTGCATCTACCCCAATCATGGAAAGATTATTCGAAGCAGTGGTGCTTCCTTCCCAATGCGGCACACCATTTAGCTGGTAGTTCACATCGTAAACGGATGCTAAGCCCGAGTTGAAGTCAACGTAAGGTCGACCAACAGAATTGGTACCTGTACCAGGATCGCTGAAGTCGGCTCCACCACTGAAGAGGCCATAAACACGACCTCCAACACCTACGGTTCGGCAATCGTTCAACCAAGTGCCAAACGATAGGCGGTAGCCAGGAAGCAAACCGGGGTCAATTCCGTCAGGTCCGCCGAACGCATTCGTCACACCTGGGTCGCCTGAGATTGGTACGACGCCGGCAGCTGCTGTGGTAACCAAGGGAGGTGAATTGAGATTATCACCAAACCACAACAGTGCTTCGGCATCGAACCAATAGTACGATTCGTTGCAAGACGAACGACCGAACGATACGTTTGAGCAAGGGTCACAAGCTACATCGCAATTGCCAACTGATGGCATCGCAACAGGTGCAGGGGCAGCAGGCTCGTCGTAACCCATTGGATACCCAACGATGTGCATTGGGACACCGCTGCCAATCATCGGCTCAACGAGTTGCCCATCGCCAATGCCTTGCGTATCAGCCAACGTTTGGGTATCACCAAACGATTTGGCACCTTCAGGCACCTCAGGAGCTCGCCATTGCAAGGCTGCGGGTGGAGCGATAGGCTGAGGCGGTGCGACGGGCTTGAGTGGAACGGCATTCAGGGGAACAGGTGTGTCCCCCAATACTTTGGTGTCACCGAGTGACTGAGCCGAGCGATCAGCGATAACTTTGCCCAGCCCTTCTACTTGTGCAGCTGAATCATCCGAAAGCGACTTCGCACCGCTTGGAGGAGTCTGGCCATACGCATTGACTCCGCTAATCAATGCTCCAAGAAGTGCCAAACGGAAAAGTGATCGGGATAGTTTCATAGTACCGTATCTCGCAGAACGGAGGATTCCTAACCTTCGTTACAAAGGGATCGGCCGTATCATTCGGTACGTCGAAGAAAAAAAATACAACCGCTACAGCTTAACACTACAAATTTACGCGAAACCGCCAAACCTCCCAAGTTACCAACCAATGAATCCGATTTAGTGGGAAAGAGAGCGAGTACCCACCCATATATTTCTGGGTTAACTCGCTTTCGCTTTGTCAAATCCACAAGAATTGAGAATAATTAGAGATTGATCCTTCCCTGACTTGGGCTCACTTTTTCCACAGACGAGCAACGGAGCGTTCGACATCGTGTCCAACAACGAAAAAGAACCCAACAACAGCGGCAATTCGCAAGTGATCCATCATCCCGCTGATGGTCCACCGCTGGCAACCGAAACCAAGCCTGCCCCCGTGCCAAACGTCACAGGCGAGAGTGAGGCGGTCGAACCCACACATTATCGCGCACCAGAACCGATCAAGACCCACGCCAAAATGGGAGGACGAGGGGTCAGTCGAACGTTGCGTAATTCGAGCTGGTCCAGCTGGCTCCCCCGCTTCATGCAAGGGACTCGAAGCCGGGCCAACTGGAATCAACTTCTGAAACAAGTCAACGCACGCGAAGAGGAAATGCGAGCTCTCACCGAGCCTCAATTGCGCAAGGCGAGTTTGTCGCTTCGATATCGAGCTAAGAGTGGCGAAACCCTACTTCAACTTCTGCCGGAAGCTTACGCGTTATGTCGTGAAGCTGGTCGTCGCGCTTTGAACATGCGGCACTATGATGTTCAAATTCTGGGTGGTATCGCTTTGTTCACGGGCTGTATCGCCGAAATGCAGACGGGTGAAGGCAAGACACTCACAGCAACGCTTCCACTTTATCTGCATTCGCTTCTCGGCAAGGGAGCCCACTTGGCAACGGTTAACGACTATCTGGCTGGTCGTGACGCTGATTGGATGAAACCCTTGTACGATGCGTTGGGCGTATCGATTGGGAAAGTGCTCACGGATTGCAGCTCCGACGAACGTCGCAAGGCTTACAACTCAGACATTACTTACGGAACAGCTAAAGAGTTCGGCTTCGACTTTTTGCGCGATCGTTTGTTGATGCGAGCTCAAGGTCGTACGGTAGGTGACTTTTTGGGAGCCGGCAGCTCCGAACGCTGGAATTCAAGCGGCGAGCAACCCGTTCAACGCGGCATGCATTTCTGCTTGGTCGATGAAGCGGACAGTATTCTTATCGATGAAGCACGAACGCCATTGATTATTGGATCGCTGGGGGACAGTGCTCGCGAAGCGGTGATCGCTACGTTCCGCTGGGCTTCAGAGCATGCGCACAAATTCAATCAAGACGAACATTACACGATTGAAGACGATACACGCAAATATGAATTGACCGCGCGAGGTCGCCAAATGGTGAGAGCGTTACCGCGCGATGAAGTGATGTTGCAGGTCGCCCTGATCGACTTGTACGAATACATCGAGAGAGCCGTGAAAGTATTGCGTGAGTTCATTCGTGAACGTCAATATGTCGTGCGCGATGATGAAATCGTGATCGTCGACGAGTTCACGGGCCGTTTAGCAGAAGGCCGTAAATGGCGCGATGGTATCCATCAAGCTCTCGAAGCCAAAGAAGGCATTGAAGTCAGCGTTCCCATGGGGCAAGCAGCGCGTATTACAGTGCAAGACCTTTTCCAGCGCTACAAGCAACTTGCCGGTATGACGGGTACCGCAGCTACCAGCGCTCGAGAACTCAAGCGAATTTACAAAACGCCGGTGATTCAAGTTCCCACAAACCGACCTCCGCAGCGTGTGAAATTGCCGGATCGAGTTTACGGGACCATGGATCAAAAATTCAAAGCGATTGTGGAGGAGACGCGGGAGATGAATCGCGTTGGCCGACCCGTTCTGATCGGTACGCGTTCGATCGATAAGTCACTGGAATTATCGAAGATGCTTAAGGCGGCAGGCATCGAGCATGAAGTGTTAAATGCTTCGGAAGTTGCCCGCGAAGCAGAAATCGTCGCTTCAGCTGGCCATCGCAGCAGGGTCACCGTGGCCACGAATATGGCAGGCCGTGGTACGGATATCAAATTAGCCCCAGGCATTAACGAAATTGGGGGCATGCATGTTATCTGTACGGAATTGCACGATGCAGCGCGTATCGACCGGCAATTGATCGGTCGTTGCGGTCGCCAAGGGGACCCGGGCTCCCATCGTCAATACCTCTCGCTGGATGACGACATTTTGAAGAACGGTTTGGGTACAAAGAAATTTGAACAACTCAAGAAAACTGGGGAAAGCGGTAACGAATTCCACAACTACGCCCCCATTTTCCGCAAAAGCCAGATGAAAGTGGAACGCAAGCACTTCCGCGACCGCATGGCCCTACTCCACTTCGAGCGGGAACGAAATCGCTTGCATCGCGAAATGGGGCAAGACCCCTACCTCGACACGGCAGAATAGGTCACCATTGACCAATCGATACCATTTGGCAGTCAGCTTTCAAAAGCCATCAACCCATTTGGTTTCGATCCCGGTGGCGTCCTGTTACTGTTGAGTGTCGGCATAAGGAATTGAACTTGTCCTCTCCCCCAATCGAATTGCGGGGCGTGCGCGTCCACAACTTAAAGAATGTCGACGTCGATATTCCACGCCACAAGTTAATTGCCGTATGCGGTGTAAGCGGTAGTGGCAAGACGAGCCTCGCGATCGACACTCTGTATGCCGAATCCCAGCGGCGTTACATTGAAAGCTTCTCCGCATACACGCGACAGTTTTTGGCCAAACTCGATAAGCCCGACTACGACCAAATCGTGGGCCTACCACCGGCAGTCGCCGTAACTCGAGGAGAAATTTCTCGCAGCAATCGAAGCACGGTCGGTACAGCCACCGAAACGTTGGATTATCTGCGTTTGCTGTATTCCAAGATCGCCCAGCTCTTTTGCAGCGGCTGCCAACAGCCCATCGTCGCCCACTCACCTCAAAAGATTAGCGATTACTTGGTTCAGCAATCGCAGCAATATTCCGAGGAAAAACCATCGCGTTTCATGCTCGCCTTCAAAACGCATTGGGAAGATCGAGCCGAGTTGAATTATCGTTTGGCTCAGTTGCAACAAGATGGCATGGTTCGCTTGGCCGTCCACGAGCGCATTGTAAATATCGGTCGTGATGAACGAGGCGATTTGGCCGAACTGTTTCCCGACGCGGGCTTTGCTTGGGTGATCGTTGATCGCTTCAATTTGCCGATTGCTCCTTCTGCTCGATTGCTCGATTCTCTCGAAATCGCATTTCGAGAAGGTGACGGTGATATTTATCTCTTGCGATCGACGAGCGCCGCTGAACATGCCGAACGCGTTACTTTAGATGGAACGGAATATCACGTTGAGCCATTCTCCAATCGCTTGCGTTGCCAACGGTGCAACATCGATTACATCGAACCAACGGCGACACTCTTCAGCTTCAATTCCCCGTTGGGCGCTTGCTCCAAGTGCGAAGGCTTCGGTGACCAAGTTGATTTGGACATGCGTTTGATCGTCCCCGATGAGTCACTCAGCCTCCGAGAAGGGGCCATCGCACCTTGGAATTCACCCGCTTATCAGCATGAACTCGAAGAGCTCCTATCTTTGGCCGCTGACTATGGCATCTCGGTAACCAAACCCTACAAAGAGCTTTCTGCCAAACATAAGAAGCTCATTTTTGATGGTGTTCCCGAGAGGAATTTTGGCGGACTACGCGGCTTTTTCGCGTGGCTGGAACGCAAAAAATACAAAATGCACATCCGCGTTCTCTTGAGTCGCTATCGAAGTTATTCCACTTGCTCGGAATGCCAAGGAAAACGCCTCAATCCAACGGCCTTATCCTATCGACTACTCGATATGAACTTTGCCGAGTTCTGTGCTCTGGAAGTGCGACAATCCCTCAAACGTTTGCAGGATATGCAACTCACCGACCGCGAACACGCCTTGGTAAAAAATGTACTATCGCAAGTTCGCAATCGCTTGGCCTATCTGAATCAAGTCGGATTAGGTTATCTGACGCTCGATCGCACTCTGCGCACGCTCAGCGGTGGAGAGGGACAACGCGTCGCCCTCACCACGGCCCTTGGTTCAAGCCTAGTCAACATGCTCTATGTGTTAGATGAACCCACAGTGGGACTCCATCCCGCTGACACCGCGCAGTTGATCGCAGCGATACATGGTTTGCGCGATCGTGGTAACACCGTAGTCGTTGTGGAACATGAAGAAGAGTTGTTGCGCGAAGCAGATTGGATGATTGAGGTGGGACCTTCGGCTGGGACCGAAGGTGGAAAGATCACCTTCCAAGGAACTGTTCAAGAAGCGGAACGCCCAAATTCAAGCCTAACCGGTGAATATCTAGCAGGTCGCCGTGGCGTATCGGTTCCCGCGCAACGACGACAACCGAAAGGTTGGTACAAACTCCGAGGCTGCACTCAAAACAACCTTAAGAATATCGATGTCGACATTCCGCTCGGCGTCCTCTGCGTGGTCACGGGAGTTTCAGGGAGTGGCAAGAGTTCTTTGGTATTGGACACATTGTATCCTGCCCTCGCACAAGCCAACGAAAAGAACAGTTCAACGCCCATCAACTATCAACAGCTTCATGGAGCCACTTCAAAAACGGAAGTTGTTCTTATTGATCATACGCCGTTAAGCAGGTCTCCGCGCAGTAATCCCCTGACAGCCATTGGTGCATTCGACGAACTGCGGACAGTCTACGCCAAATTACCCTACTCGGTCGTTCATGGATTGAGCAAAGGGCATTTCAGTTTCAACATGGAAAAAGGTCGCTGTGATCATTGTGAGGGTAACGGCCAACTCTCAATCGATATGCAATTCCTAGCCGACGTTACGATGCGTTGCCCTGAGTGTGATGGAACGCGCTACAAAAAGGAAATCTTGCAAGCCCTCTACCGTGATCGCAACATTGCAGAGGTCTTGGAAATGCCCGTGACAGAAGCAATTGAATTTATGCGAGGCAACAACGCTCTCACTGAGAAGCTGAGCCTATTGCGTAATGTAGGCCTGGGGCATGTACGCATTGGCCAACCCGTGAGCACATTATCGGCAGGTGAGAATCAACGCTTGAAACTTGCCAGCCACCTCCATGTTTCCAATGCCAAGCAAACATTGTTTATCATGGATGAGCCAACCACTGGATTGCACTACAAAGATGTGGTCCAGTTACTCGATTGCACGGACGAGTTGCTCAACAATCAGCAGTCGGTGATCATCATTGAACACAATATGCAGATGATTCTTTCGGCGGATTACATCATCGATTTAGGCCCTGGAGCAGCAGGGGAGGGTGGCGAAGTTATTGCAACCGGCACGCCAGAGGAGGTAGCCAAGAATCCTCGATCGCTTACGTCTAAATACTTATCCCAGGCCCTAAAAGAGGCCCGATCCCGC
>JAFLCP010000073.1 GCA_017303505.1 Planctomycetota bacterium
CCGCCAATACTTCCTTCGCAGGACCAGGTAACTTCGCGAAAGTCTCATTCATCTTGCTGAGAGATTCCGTGAACCCCGTCAGTTCGGGAGCAGCTGCCGTTGCACTCGCTTCATCTTTGACCGAAGCCAAAGTGCTGGCGATGTTACCAACCATGTCCCGCAGCGATTGCACCATTTCACTCCCGCCATCAACACCCCGCAGAGCATTCAGCGATTCATTCATGGATTCGTTCAATTTGTTTTGCGCGGCGCTCGCAGCTTGCTGAGCCATCTGCTCCGCTGAACTTTCAGCTTGAGTCGCAGCGGACTTGGCTGCTTCTTCTGCTTTCTTTGCCGACTCCGCATCACAGCCAGTCAAACTCATAACGCCCAACAACGCAACCACCGAAAATTGCCCTAATCGCATTTTCATCTTCCACCTCAAATTTTAAGACGAATGTTTCATTCGCTGACTTGGCCTCGCCTCATCACCCATTGCGAATTGTCCCGTGGAACCGCCAAAACGCACAAGGGTAAGGAACAATTTTCGACAACTTTCCGGAAAGAGCCCCCCTCATAACCCAAAACCCCTTCGCCGAACTTCCCTATTCCACGCTGCATTTTCCCTAGCTAACCAGTGGGGGATGTGGTATCTTATGCAGGTGCAATAGGGGAGGGTGATTGGCCTTCAGCGTTGTTCTCGTTTCATCGGTGGTGCGATCCATGGCTAAAGAACCTCAGGCAGTTGACTTCAAAGCTTTACTTCACAAAGCCAACCTCCGCGCAACACCTGCCCGGCTAGCCCTACTGAAAGTGCTGCAAGGGACCGGAAGCCCTCAAACCCACGCATTTTTGGCCGATGCCCTGGAAGAACTGGGGATTGATAAGGCCACCGTTTTTCGCAATCTCAGCTCGCTTGTCGAAATTGGAGTCGTTCGTCGACTCGACGTCGGCGATCATGTGTGGCGATACGAATGGCTGGGCGAAAAGCAGGAAGCCGAACATCTTCACCCTCATTTCGTGTGCACTTCTTGTGGTGAAGTCGATTGCTTAGAAAGCGATCAAGTTCGATTTAACGATCGCTCCAAACGCGACCTCGCCAAACGGACTAATGAAATCGTCTTGCGCGGCACCTGCAAAAACTGCGATCAAGAGTAACTCGAACAGCCTCTCAAAACTCTGTTAGAAATCTAGCTGTCTCGGAACGCGCGCCCATTTTGAAATTATTGTGCAAATACGCGCCGACTTCTCTTGCAATAGACATGCAAATACATATCTTGGGCAAATAGGTTTCGACTGCCATCTAACCAAAGTTATTCGCATGTTCCTCGAATTGCTGCATCGACTCGCTCTGATGACCAGCTTCTTCGCGACTTTCGCTTGGAGCTTTCGCTCCATCATGAACAGCGAAGCTATCTGCCTGGCTGGGGCAGCCCTTGGAATCAGCCTCGCTCTTGCGCAATTTATGGTTGGCAGTCGGGAACACCGATCTTGGGTCGCTTTACTTTTGTGGCTCCTCGCGGGTACCGGCCTTGCATACGCGGTTTTACAGAAGAAGATAGGACTGTTTGATATGGGATTTTTCTCCCCTATCGCCCTCGCCGTATGCTGGTTGTGTTTGATTCCACTTTTATTTTCGCGGATGAGCCACAGTGCCCGACACCCCGAACCCTGATAGGGACTTAAACCCAGAAATTTCTCCCAATCAACTGCCAGCGCCACTCATCGAACCAACGCCCGATGTTGCATCAGCCGTAACGGATACGACAGGTGCTGCTCAAGCTACCAATGAACTCGATGTTCTATCAACCATTGCCACTCCCGTAGTTGCGGAAAAAAAGCTTCCCAATTGGCCTTTGCGGTGGCTTTGGATTTTTATCCTGACCTTGGTCGGTTTCTATGTTTTTGCCCTCCCAGAAATTCAAATCGCTTGGTGGAACTATCGATCCCCCAACCGCATGTTGCCTTCGTTCTTGCAACTCGATATCGTCACTCGCTCCGTCTTGCGACTCTTAGAGTCGTTTGTGGTCGCCTTCTTCTTTGCGGTCGGTTCGAGCTTTGGAAGTTTCTTGAACGTTGTCGCGTATCGCTTGCCTAAAAACCTCGATATCAGCGTTGCCGGCTCACGCTGCCCCAACTGCAACCAACGCCTCACCTTTCAAGAGAATATGCCGCTCTTCGGCTGGGTGAGTCTGCGTGGTAAATGCAGTGGCTGCCATATTCCGATTCCCTTTAAGTATTTAGCAGCCGAATTGTTGGTGGGACTTTTGGCCGTTTGGTTAGGGGTCCATGAATTGCTCTCCGGCGGGATCAACTTACCGTTGCGAGCCCCCAATTTTTATGCCGGAGTGGTCTGGATTATCTTCTATACCAAATGGGATCTTGTCTCCTACGCACTATTTCATTTTGCCTTGTTTTGCATTCTGGCAACGCAAATCCTCACCCTCGACAACCAGCTTGCAGTTCCCAAACGCTTTTTCGTCTTTTGTTGCTTCGTAGGAGTGACACTTTCCCTCTGCTTTCCCTGGCTAATCCTCGTCCATTCGTCGCTCTTCCTACCGGGAATTGAAATGCGCGAACCAGGACAACTAGAAGGGGTTCGACTTGAATGGCAACAATCGACTCGAATATCGGTTCTTTTGGGCGACCTTTACTCGATCGCTATTGCCGTGCCTGCAGCCATCGGAGCGAGCCTCTTGTGTCGGCACGACAAACCATTTCCTTTTTCGATGTGGCTCGGAACATTTCTTTGCCTCGGTATCTGGCTCGGTTGGCAAGCCTCCCTCTGCATCGCCAGTGTATCTTTGCTAATCAGCTTACCGCTGGCCGTGTTTCAATTACCAACCATTCGCAAAGCCCTGTATATGAGCGGCATCGTACTTGGGGTTACCGTATTGCATCATGGGCTGTGGGCCGTACTCGTCAATGCGCTGCTCAATCAGTTTTCGGCTAACGCAATGCCCATGCAGTAACCTCGCGGCTTGCCCATACATCCATGATGAGCAAAGTCCAAGCGGACATCATGCCTGTTCATCCTGATCCAGCTCACACGCTTCTTCCCAAGCAGGAAACGGATCGTGCCAGGCTTCCCATACGCTTGGCCCCGCTTCCATTTCTTCCTCGGTCAATAAGCAATCATCTAGCGCAGCCTCGATTTCTGTGCGATCTAGCGATTGGCCAATGATGACCAATTCGGTTCTACGGTCACCGTAAGGTTCTTCCCAAACTTCGCGAACACTTTCTGCAAACTCAGGTTCTTCGGGCCATTCTTCACGCGGAGTGGCAGCGGCCCACATCCCTGCGGAATGCAAAGCGAACACGCGCCCTGCATGAGACCATTCCGCCGCTTGATCATTGCGTGTGGCCAACCAAATAGCCCCTTTCAATCGCACAATAGAACCAAAGAGCTCACTGTTGATGAAAGACAGCAATCGTTCGGGATGAAAAGGTCGACGAGCTTGATAGGCAAAACTCGCGAAACCATATTCTTCTGATTCAGAAACTTCAGCTCCCCGCTCTACCACCAACCAATTTCTATTCTGCGCAGCCCACTCGGGCGAGAACAATCCAGTATTCATCACTTCCGATAAAGGGACTTGGCCGCGAATGCTGCGAACGATTCGCGCAGTTGGGTTTAGCAGTTGCAATAAGTTTTCTAACTTTACAATCGTTGCTTCGTCCACCAAATCGCATTTGGAAATGATCAGCACGTTGGCGAACTCGATTTGATCGATCAGCAAATGCGAAACATCGCGGACATCTTCCTCGCTGAGTGCTTGCCCTCGATCCGACAATTGGTCTAGCGAATCAAGATCAAGCGAAAAGTTAACCGCATCCACGACGGTAACCATCGTATCCAAGCGGGCCACTTGAAGAAGCGACTCACCCTGATCATCTTCAAACGTAAAAGTCTCTGCGACCGGCAGAGGTTCGGATATTCCAGTGGATTCAATGAGTAGATACTCGAAACGTCCTTCCCGCGCCAAACGGCTTACTTCAACCAGAAGGTCCTCGCGCAATGTGCAGCAAATGCACCCGTTGCTCATTTCCACCAATTGCTCATCGACACGGCTGAGATTGGCATCCCCTTCGCGAACCAAGCGTGCATCCACGTTGATTTCGCTCATATCATTGACAATAACTGCCACGCGCATGCCTTGCCGATTGTTGAGCACTTGATTGAGCAGTGTCGTTTTTCCAGCCCCGAGAAAGCCAGACAAAACAGTAACAGGCAAGCGTGGGTCGGACATAGACATGATCCATACCAAAAATGAAAATCAACAACAGAAAAAGCATGGCGAAAATGCCGTCCAGGAGCTATGTAGGACTACGCTTGGACGGACCATACTTGAATGGAACGTATCTTACACAGATGCAAATGGCTTGCAAGTGCTTCGCGATTGCGATTTAATGCTAGGGGAACGGACGATCATTTTTGGACTGCGAGCCGACCATGCTCCAAAACCAGCTTATTCAGCGTATTCTGTCTGTTTGTTAGGCGCCCACGATACGCGAGAAAGAAGACGGTAGAGATGTGAACAGGAGAGCTATGGAAAAAACTAACGTGTATGACCGGTTACAGTCGCCCAACTGCTTTCACCGATCAGAAGTTTGATTCACTCCTACCAAGCGCTCAAACTAAAAAGACGATAGTGTTCCCACAAAGTAACTGATCATCATGCACCACAGCAAGAGCGGCAAAACATCGCACATAAGCCTGGTACGGAAACTGAATTTCTTTAAGCAATACCAAGCATCAAGCACAAAAAACATCAGGAAAATTGCGGCAAACATCAGCCAAAAACGGAACCAATCATGCGTTCCCCAAATAGAACGACCATCAAAGTACTGCCGACGAATGTCCTCGAAAAGCGCGCTGAAATTTAGCATTGCAGTCAGCGCTACGGCATATAAAACCTTTAGCGTCGATTTGCCCCAAAGGTGGCTATAGCCGCGCAGCGAGAGCATCGAGACCAGAAAGATGGCATTGTCCAAATCGAAATCGTTTCTCTGAGAATGGCCACTCAAGTAGAAACAAATTGCCAAAATCCAAATCAGGAAAAACAAACTCGTCAGGCTGAATTGTGTAGCACCCCATTTTGGGATTTTTGCGCATGCCAACCGAGACTCAGGGAGCATCAACTTTTCCCGCCTCCTTCTCCGACTCATCTTTCTCCTTTTTGGCTTTCAGCATCCGCTCTTGAATTGCCCGACGTTCGCTTTGACTAAAGAAACTTACGAATGGGTACTCTTCCACTATGAAATTGGTAGGTTCTCCTATGCTGAAGTTAATCTCATCTTTTGCAACAGGATCCGCAACGTAGGCTTCGACCAAAAGATCCGTTACCTCAACTCGCTTCTTACCATCAGGTAGATCGGGCTTTACCAATACGACGTTCGCTTTGAGCAACAATAAGCTGCGACGATTACCAAGCCCTTTTTTCATTGTATCCTCAACAAACTTCTCAACCTCTTTGATCCCTTCTGGCGAATCGAGCTTAAAATGTAGGGAGTTGCACATGCAACTGGTAGCGGAACTACTTTTCGGATTTCGCTCAAATAGTAACTTCGCTACTTCAAGTTGCTTTTCCGGTATGTACAACTCGTTATATGCGTAGTACGTGAGTAGCAATTCTTGATCCGGCAAGTCTGCTAGTGCTTTTGTTCCCGATTCAGTGAGAAGGTCCAGCGCCCTTTTGGCTCTTTTTTGAGAATCGAACAGCAACTCATACGCTTCCTTATACTCCTTCGAGTCAGACTCCTTTGGCTTCTCTTGCGAAAACAGACAGCTAGAAGTGACAATAATAAAGAACGCAAAAAACGAACAGATTTGCTTGGTCATATCGAACGATTCCTTGACGAACAATGGGAGTCGCTGTCGAACGGCATTGGACACTGTGGTGCGCTCTCGCGTTCCGCATGGTCAATACTTTCATGTAGTTTTTCGCGTGCCAGCTCTGGATGCAAGTTAAAATTATCAATTCCTGTTCGTCATTGCAAAGAAATTGATGATTCACGTCACGCCGTTTTTTCCGTAGCCAATTTCATATTTCGCGTCTTTCGTGCTTTTCGTGGTCCACTCACCGCATTAAGGATTGCGGACGATAAGTCAACTCCACGGTGTGTTCCGCAAGTTGACGAGCCCGACTTTTGAAACCACCAAGAATAGAGAAAATGCGCCTAGGCGAATTATCAAAAGAAATCATCTGCTGCACACTCCCTATGTCCCTTTTCGCGGCCTTCGCGTTTTTCGCGGTTCACTAATGCGGCTCAGTCTTGAAGCGGCGAGTCAACTCCACGGTGTGTTCCGCAAGTTGACGAGCCCGACTTTTGAAACCACCAAGAATAGAGAAAATGCGCCTAGGCGAACCCTCAAAAGAAATCACTTGCTGCAAACACGCCACTTCCCTACTTCCCATTTCGCGGCCTTCGCGCTTTTCGCGGTTCCAATACGCCCCATTCCCTCGGGCCATGAAAACCATCAAAATAAGGGAGTGTTCCGGGACCCAAGCGGATTGGCCCCTTTGTCCAAGTAAAGAGTCCCCAACCATCCGTTTCGCAAACAGGAGTTCGTAATGTCTAAACAGTTCTTTATGAAGACCGTACTAACGGCCTCGCTGGCAGCCCTAACTTGGGCCTATCCAGTTCAGGCTGATGAAACCACATCCGATTCGACCAAAAAGGTATCCGACGTGACTGAAAAAGAAGATCCATATCTCTGGTTAGAAGATGTCACCGGAGATAAAGCTCTCAATTGGGTCAAAGAGAGGAATGCCAAGACACAAGGTGAATTTGAATCCAAACCAGAATTCAACAAACTCAAAGATGATTTGCTGGAGATCCTCAACTCTAAAGAGCGCATTCCGTTTGTCACCAAGTACGGTGAACACTACTACAACTTTTGGAAAGATGAAAAGAACGAGCGCGGTGTATGGCGCCGCACCACTCTCGAAGAATATCGAAAAGCAGAACCGAAATGGGAAGTGGTTCTTGATTTAGACGCAGTAGCCACCGCTGAAAAGGAAAACTGGGTTTGGTCCGGCGTTCAACTACTTCGTCCTGGATACAAACGAGCCCTGATCAACCTCTCGCGCGGTGGAGCGGATGCAACGGTCACTCGTGAATTTGATATGGAAACCAAGTCGTTTGTAAAAGATGGTTTCTATCGCCCCGAAGCAAAAGGCAGCTTGGGTTGGATCGATGAAAACACCGTTTTTGTATCGACCGACTTCGGCGATGGCTCGATGACCACTTCAGGCTATCCGCGTTTGGCCAAACGCTGGAAACGCGGCACTCCGATCGAAAAAGCGGAATTGATTTACGAAGGTGTGCCGACTGACATGTCGGTATCAGCTATCCATGATGACACTCCCGGCTTTGAACGCAATTTCGTATCCCGCAATCTTGCTTTCTACAATGACGAACTCTATTGGCTCAATCCTGAAGGCAAGCTCATCAAGATTGACGCTCCAAACACGGCGAACAAAAATGTGATTCGGGAATATTTGACTCTCGAATTGCGTGACGCTTGGGAAGTTGAAGGGAACAAGTACGCTGCCGGTTCTCTGTTGGTCATCAAGTTCGATGACTTTATCGCAGGCAAGCGAAAGTTTGATGTGGCCTTCGAACCATCGGAAAACACCTCGCTCGCGAGCTACGGCGCTACGAAAGATCACTTTTACATCAACGTTTTGGAAGATGTAAAGAATCGCATCTATGTGCTCACCCCAACCCCAGACGGCTGGAAACGCGAGCCATTGACCGGTGCACCGCAATTCGGAACCGTCAGCGTATCGGCAGTTGATTCGGATGAATCCAACGACTATTTCCTAACCGTCACCGATTACATCACACCAACCACGTTGATGATCGGCTCGATCGGCAAAGCTCCCGAAAAACTCAAGCAGTTGCCAGCTTACTTCGATGCCTCTGATTTACAGATCACTCAGAACTTTGCAACCAGCGATGACGGCACGAAAGTTCCGTACTTCATGGTTGCCAAGAAAAACATCAAGCTTGATGGCAGCAACCCAACTTTGCTCTATGGTTACGGCGGCTTCGAGATTTCGTTGACACCAAGCTACTCTGGCAGCGTGGGTCGAGCTTGGCTCACTCAAGGTGGCGTCTATGTAGTCGCCAATATCCGCGGTGGTGGCGAATATGGTCCTCGTTGGCATCAAGCAGCTCTCAAGGCCAATCGCTTGCGAGCTTATGAAGATTTCGCTGCAGTGGCCAAGGATTTGGTGAGTCGTGGCGTGACCAAGCCCGAGCGCCTCGGAATTCAAGGTGGCTCCAATGGCGGGCTATTGGTCGGAAACATGTTCACCCTTTATCCGAACCTCTTTTCCGCTGCGGTTTGCCAAGTACCTTTGCTGGATATGAAACGCTTCCACTTGCTCTTGGCAGGAGCATCGTGGATGGCCGAATATGGTAATCCTGATAAAGATGGTGAATGGGACTTCATCAAGACTTATTCGCCTTACCAAAATGTGAAAGCAAACACCAAGTATCCAACTGTTCTCTTTACAACTTCAACTCGTGACGACCGAGTCCACCCAGGCCACGCACGCAAAATGATGGCCCGTATGGAAGAGCAGGGACATGCTGTGAAGTACTATGAGAACATCGAAGGTGGCCACGGAGGCTCTGCCAACAATAAACAAGCGGCTTACATGCAAGCCCTTGCTTATTCATTCCTGAAGCAACAATTGTTCGGGAAGTAAGATTCCAAAACCTATACGGCAGGGCTGATCAAGATTGAGCTAATTTAAGCAATCCGATGAGCCCTGCGTTAGGCAAACTAAACCGAACATTTTTGTTGAATTGAGCTGACAATGCTGTAGCCAATTGCTCGCAGCAATAGCTCGACGCTCCCGATACAAGGATCGAGTCGAATCGTTCCAGATCGATAAACGATTTTGCCGCGGCTTGGCACTGCAGTGCTAGGTCGCGGCATTTTTGTTCGCTCAGCGATTCATTATCCGCATCGACGGGTGAAACCGCATCGCTCAGCGGCACGCTCAACAATCTTTGTTGCTCAAAATATGGGACACTCAATTTCGACAACGCACCATTACCATACTGTATCGTGGTGATCCGTGGGCTATGATCGAAATGCAGCCCAATCTCTTTGGCGGTGAGACGATTGCCCAGCAGGCTCGCCTGCAATTCACTTACCGGAGGCCGAAAATAAATGGTCCGCTTCCCACTTTTGACTTGCCCGATGTGACTCAAGTTTAGAGTAATCTCAGGCAGCCATAAATCGCCCAAACCCGCTCGTTCGAGAGCTTTGTAGGACCAGTCGTTCGTTTGAAAATCGAGCATGCCGATTCCCAATGAATAATGCATCCGGCCTGGTTGTCGACATATATGACTCACCACAAAGTCAGGGAGCGTTAACGGCAATACACCATCGGGTAGAGCTTCGGCATCGGCCAATGTGTACAAGATTGCAAACATCGATGAGGCGTGGAGTTCGCGTCGCAAAGTTCCGAACTTGGGATCGATCCATTGATCGGCTAGCCGCTCAAGATGTGATTTATTCATGACGGCGATTTGGCTGGCCCGACGATCTCTCCATGATACGAAATTAGACTTCGCCCGCCCCATTTCATCCGTCAGCACGACTCCACCCGCTCGCCCTGTCATCCAAACTTCGATATCGGATTCAACTGAGCCGCCCAAGTCGTTAATAGCTGCCAGAACCGTTTGCACAATCGCAGCGGGATCGACTTCAACTTGTGCCTCAGGTAAGCCTGACAAGTGAGGCGGAAAGGGATACTCTTTTTCCTGCTCCAGCACCTGTGTTGTGGAATCGAAAAGGGCCGCCCGAATGGTATCTGGAGTAATTTCAATTCCAAGTGATTTCAAGCCAAGTACTCCGGGCAAATGCGTTTTATAGAACGATGGTCGGGCCAAGCAATCGAGTCTCTGTTACAGCTTGGAACCTCGCACAAGTTTGCGATTGAATATAATGAAATTCGATTAAGGTGCTGCTTGGTCGAAGAGATTTTTCGCAGGAACAACTGAAAAGTCCGCTTCTTTTTCGGATTGGTGAACATACAGCCCAAATCGCAAGGCCACTGTTTGCCCCTTGTGCAGCACAAATGGTGAGGGCTCGCCTCCTGTAAAAACGTGGGTCGAAAAAGGGTTAAGAGCCATGAAGCCATAATCGCGCGCATGGCAACGGCACTCGCGACCGTTCTTAGAATCCACCAAGACGGTGATGCCACACCATTGATTTCCAATGGGCCCAGCATAATCGCACCACTCCACTTTGTTCCCCCATATTTCTTTACCATTGCGGCGTCCTTGCGAATCGAGCATACGTGCTCCAAGTCCCTTATCCACAGCCAGCGAAGATGCCATGCGAATTCCCAATCCCATCTCTTCCTGCTCTCCAAAGGTTGCGTCTGAGTCCTCAGCTTCTAACTTCGTTTCCCATTCGAGCAAATAGCCCCCCTCAACCCGACGAAATCGAAAGCGTGTCGTTTCAACTAACAACACAGAGGCGTCCTGATTACGACACCATTGATTCTTCACTTGAAACGCCACAGCTCCGGTCTCTTCGATTGGAAGAATGCGAAGTTCGGTGGGTTTTACGCTCGCCTTAAGTCGCCAAAAATCGTTCCCATCAACGTCCCCAAATGCCAACCATGCTCCCGTATGCATTCCAAGGTGATCGAGTGCATCGACAGTATCGCGCGGTGGATGATTGCGAGTCACTTGAACTCCCGACAGTGTTCGCAACACGCTCCAGTAAGGATGAGATACGTTTGGATCTTGAAATCGATACTCGGCGATGACAAGGCCTTCGCATTTTACGACGATTCGGTCTTCGAGCTTGTGAAGCTCAAGCTGAGTCTCTGCACAGGCCTTTGCCGGGCCCAGACCGTAAAGTACACAGAGGAGCAAATATACGCACCAATTGCAGAACTTAGCAAAAGCCGAAGAGGATCGCACAGAAAAACGGCGTTCCATATCTGGTACCCTTGAATTGGCAACTTATGACATTTTGATGATACCAGATGCACCCCAGTGGTCATCTCGATAGGTTCTTGTCAAATAGCGATTGGCTTCAGGATCATTGGGGATGGTCTCGCTTGTAGGATCAAATGCAAAACTCCGACCCAAGCGGCAAGCAAGGTTCGCTAGATGAGGTAATGAAGAGGAAAGATGAGCCGTTGCTGCGTCCGCATTTTGGGCGACTTCACCTCGAATTGCCGCAATAAAATTCTTCTGGTGCTCGCCAACCGATACCGTTCGATCTTCAGTGATCTTTAGTTCGATCTCTTTACCTTTTTCGTCGAAGACTTGCACCTTGCCACGCTTGGTAAACAACATCCGCCCCTTGGTCCCCAAAAATTCATTGGCATTGTCCATGTTGTGGGGATAATAGCGGCTCCACAACCGCATTTCGAAAATGAGCTGCTTATTCGATGCTTGTGTGGAAGAGGCTGGATACTCGAAAACTGCCGTCATGGTGTCAGGAAACTGCTGATCGTCTTGATGCACATATTTGCCACCGATCGCAGCGACCCGCGATGGATGTTGCTGGACACCTAACCCCCAGCGGGCAATATCAATCTCATGAACGCCATCATTGCCTGCGTCACCAGTACCGAAATCGTACCACCAGTGCCAGGTGTAATGACCGCGATTGGTTTGATAGGGAACGAACTTGGCAGGTCCAATCCAACTGTCATAATCCAGATTCTGGGGAGGCTCACTCGGTTGGGCTTCTCCGATAGGAGCGCGAAATTGAACATCCCAGGCTTTGGCAACAATCACGTCACCAATGATGCCGTCATGGAGAGCCTGCATTGCTTGTCGAATCCAGGGAGCCGATCGACTTTGCGTTCCGTGTTGAACAAGTTTTCCTGATTTGCGAGCCGCTTCAACCAGCATCTTCCCCTCGCGCACATTGTGTGAGCAGGGCTTCTCGACATAAACATGTTTCCCCGCATGTAACGCCATTAGAGCGGCAGGAGTATGCCAATGATCGGGAGTCGCAATCGAGACAATTTGTACGGTCGCATCATCTAGAATTCGACGTAAATCACCTGTGGTGTTCGCATTGGCAGCCAGACTTGCAGCATCTTTGAGGCGCTCGCTGTCGACATCGCAAATCCAAGCGACTTCCACATCAGGATTCTCAAGATAACTGCGGAGATGAGCTTTGCCCTGGCCTCCCAAGCCGATCACACCCACACGCAGTTTCTCTCGTTTTCCTGCAAGCGACGGTTGTGCTAAAGAAGTTACGGCTAGTGCACTAGACACGGCCAACGAAGAGTGCTTAAGAAACGCACGACGAGGAGATAAAGGCATAGAGCTGGCCTTATGAAAAGATGGGGTAGGAATGGATCGATGAGCAGGACAAATTCGTTGGCGGGAAAACCAGTAACATTATGAGGCCTTGGCTGCTGGCCATGCAATAAGCCCCCAAGATCCACTTCAATTGCGTCCCAATTTTGCGAAATGGTGAACACCCTCAAATCTTATTGGACCATTGACCGGGTTTTCTGGTAAAACTACAGCGATGCAACCTCCACTGTAGGAACTTTCTTTTCAGGAGTACCCCACATGATCGCCAAACTCTTCAGCCATTGCAGTTTGAGACGACTCTGCTGGCTCAGTGTCTCGATGAGCATTCTAGCAGGCTGCGATCTGGCGACAGATCCGCTGAACGATCTAGTGGTAACCAACGAAAAAGAAAGTGGCGTCCCCGAACCAGCAGCTCCACTTCCGCCAGTCGATCCGAACGGGAAAACGTTGATCGAGTTAACGAAATGCGAAGCAAAAATGGAGACCATCAGTCGCTACAAACTCTCGGTTACCTATCGGTTCGCGTCGGGAAGCCCAAAGCCAAACTTAGAATACATGATCGATGTATCATTTCCTGGCTGCCCATTCCGTGACAACAAACGCGTATCGGGAAAGGACTTAAAGGCCGATGGAACGATCGAATGGCAATATGAGTTGCCCGGAATTGGCGCGCGTGGCGATTCTGAAGTGACTGATGTTCGATTTCAGTTCCATGAAGAATTTGAGCGGCAAGGCAATAGACGAGATTACCTGGGCGTTTCAAAACCGTTCACAACGAAATTAGATACGAGTATACTCGGATCATAAATATGTTTTTTTCGCACTCGTAATCCATCAATACTCTGCGGTTCCAGTTTCATTGCGGTTCCAGTTTCATTACTAGCTCTTGGCTACATCCATTTGAAGAGAAGCGGCTCCGTTGCAAAAAAAGCCACAAACTGAAAGTCTTTATTGGACACCCTTTGGCCCAATCGTGTATCTTACCATTCAATCGACAGAATATTGATATCTTTTCTAAGATGGCACATTCAAATGAACACAAGAATCAACATCCTTTCACCTCACTTTGCCATAGCATTTCTCGGATACACATTTCTATCGTTAATAGCTGGTTGTGATCTATCTGGCCAATCGCTCCAAGACTCTATCATTAGTTCACCGCCAAAATCAGAACTGCCTGACCTTACAAAACCCACTACCAACGCCGGCCCATTGTCCGATAAGCCGATGAGCACGACAGGCTCTGGTCTTCCGGAAAGAAAGATAGACTTGCTGGAATGTAAGGCCATTGCTGAATCTGTGAGTCGATATAAGCTTTCGTTGACTTACGAATTCTTGGCTGGACCTCCGAATCCCAACTCGCAGTATCTAGTCAGTGTCACTTTTCCAGGCTGCGAGTTCGCAGAAATGAAAATTGTGGAAGGAAATTCTCTGTCATCCGCAGGCACCATCGAGTGGACGTACAATCTTCCGGAAACTGCTGTCGCTACAGAATCTAAAGCATCCACGGTCAAGTTCATATTTTCAGAACAATATGAACACGATAGGAATCAACGCAGTTTCCTTCAGATTGGTGGACCAGCGATAACGACTCTCGACAAGAGCGCACTCGGTTCCTAGCGATATTTACCTTCTCGTTGCAAACGCATTAAAGTCACGGCTTCCAACTTGTCGCCCGTTCGATGCGTTGTACGCTCGATGGATGCGTTGAGAACATCCATGTATTCCAAGGTGAAGGAGCGACATTGGATTTATTGGAAATGGCCATTCTCTTTTCACAATCGATGGCAAGCTGCGGATCCTCGATAAGTTCTAATGAGCGCAAATCAGCCTGCGATTCAAAAATCCGGCTGATTTGATTTTCGATCGGTCGCACGATCCATTGCCCCAGAATCAACAACAAAATAATCCATCCCACAAGCCTTGGATCAAACTTTGCTTCAGCCAACCATGGCTCTTGCCGCAATGAAGTAATCAAGATTCCATCCAAAGTCCAACAGGCGACAAACATCCCCAAGACTCCCAGCAGAATACCATAGACAATATGATCGTTCTCCCAATGTCCAATTTCATGGGCTAAGACGGCTTCGACTTCTTTGGGCGACAACTGCTTGAGAAGTGTGTCGTACAAAACAATTCGGCGAGTGCTTCCAAAACCACTGAAATAAGCGTTGGTATGCGAACTTCTTTTTGATGCATCCATCACCAAAATTTCTTTCACCGGTATTTCAGCCTTATCTACTAGTGCCATCAACTGTGGTTTGAGATCCTTCCATTTTGTTTCTTCGAGTGGCACAAAACGATTCATCAAGGGATCGAGTAGCAGCGGAGCCAACGTCGCATAAGCAATAGCAAACACAGCCCCACCTGCCGGAGCAATTGCCCACCAAGTTTTTGGAAATCTCTTTAATAACCAGAAAAAGATAACAATCGATGGGACCAACAAAAGTCCGTCCAGAAATGTGCTCAGTATGTAGTCGTAGGCCCAAGCCAAAAGCGTGTATTGCTCTGCCAACATTTCCCAACGTCGCCCATGAAAATAACCGAGCAAATTGAAGGGGAGCAGTAAAAGCTCTCGGGCAATTCCGATCGTAAGGACGATCAACAAAGCTGCCAGCCACATACGACTGCCACAACTCTTCAGCCAATATTCAGCCAACCGCCGCCCATCGGCGGTTAACCCCAACCAACAAAGCAAAGCTATTTGAGCGAATTGGGATCCCCAGAATATCAATCGAGCTTCGAAGGACTTTTGTAAACCAAGCTCGATGACATCGTCGCTAAATCCAGCCCGCCGTGCAGCTTCGATTGCGGGAAGATAGGTAATAAAGGAAATCAATGAAAAAACAGCGAGCAATCCAACCGCAACAAAAACCCCTATTCGTAGCGATCTAGCCATCATTTATTCCCACGTCGGAAACGGAAACAGTTGCCTCCAGTTTAACCATTGAAAGTAAGGTTTGTTTTCATTCCGTTAAGTACCAGAGTTTTTTCGATCAGAATATTTGTTGTGAGTGACTGCGACGAAACCAATCCTGCGTACATTGCGGTAACCAATTCGATTCGGCTACAATTTGGAGCGACAGGACCACGAATTGCCCCTCGTCTAACTCCTGTTTTCTTCTTCAACTGATCCAAGGGTCTCTTCTATGAGTTGGTGTGTCGCTTCGGTTCGTCCCCTGATTGCGTTATTCGCAATCGTTTCTCTATTGGAATTGAGTGCGAAAGCACAAGATTCGAAAGCTCCTTATTTGCCAGAAGACTCCTCACTGATTATCTATGTCGATGTTCCAGCGATTCGTGCTAATAGCGACCTAAAATTGATACCTTGGGAAGTCTTGTCGGTTACTGGCAAAGAGGCCTTAGGTTTCGATCCGTTACTCATTACCCAAGCTTGGGGAGCAGTAAGTTTTGCCGATCCCGGCCAACCTGGCTTGGGAGTCCGACTTCAGACGTCGAAAGAAGTAGATATTGCGGACTTAAATGCACAGATTTTTGACGAGGTCCGAACCTCTGATAAGTCACCGGGGACCAGAGTTCGTAGCATGTACAACGGAGAAATGAGCGTTGTCCAGACGAAGAATGAATACTTGTTCGGTACCCAAAGTGCTCTTCGGCCTATCATGGCGGGTAAAACGACACCACATCCATTGGCTGCAGCACTTGCCAAAGACCCAGGCATGATTAAGGTTTCTGTTTCCATCTCGGCACTTCGTCCACTCATCCTTCAAGCGATCGATGGAAACCGACAAGAACTCCCCGCAGCCTTAGCTGCCAACATGAAGGAATTGGCCGAAACTGCAGATTATGTTTCTGCTCGAATCGAAAGTGACAAGCTCAACCGAATCTATTTGCATATGGGGGCGAAAGATGCCGCCGCATTAGACAAGCTCTCATCTTCGATTCAGAAATTACAAGCGTTTGGAGTCGACGCATTAGAACAACTCATCCGTGAAGAAGTGCAAAATGGAAACGTCAACGAGAACTTGCGAGTTGCTTGGGACAAGTATTGCGTTCGTTTGCGATCGCTCATCGAAAAGGCCTCGAAACCTGAAATCAAAGATGGCCGATTGACGATCGTTTTCGATCAAACCAGCGCTGCTCCAACGGCGGCTGTTGGTATTGCGTTGTTATTGCCAGCCGTGCAAGCGGCCCGCGAAGCAGCTCGACGCATGCAATCCACAAACAACCTCAAGCAACATGCTCTTGCGTTCCACAACTACGAATCCGCCTACGCGAAAATGCCTGCGCGATTCAATACCGATGATGACGATAAACCGCTCCTTAGTTGGCGCGTTCACATGCTTCCCTATTACGGCGAACAACAGCTGTATTCAGAGTTTCACTTAGATGAACCATGGGATAGCGAGCACAATTCGAAATTGATCGAGAAGATTCCTCCTTATTTTCGCGACCCACGTTCCAAAGCGCCAGCGGGTCACACTACCTATGTGGCACCATATGGTGGCGAAGAAGAAACTGCAACCATTTGGGATTTAGAAGAAGGCCGATTCGCAAATGTCACTGACGGACTTTCCAACACCATTCTCTTTATCTCCGTTCCTGATTCCGCTTCAGTTCCCTGGACAAAACCTGACGACATCGATATTTCGGAAGTCGACCTTCCCAAGTTGCTTTCAGAGTTTCGCGATGTATTTGAAGTCGCAATGGCGGACGGTTCTGTCCGAAGTGTTGCCAAGCTAATCGATGAAGAAACACTGAACGCTCTGTTGAGCTGTGCTGGCGGTGAAGTGGTGGATTTCCCCTACTAATCATCCCCTTACTCAACCCGTTTTCTCTACCAAATAAAATATTCCTATAGGATTTCAAAATATGCCTTTCAAATTTGCTTACATGAACCTTGCCGGTTTAGGGGTGTGGCTCCTAACCCTTCTCGGCCAATCGAATCTTTCAATCGCCCAAGAAAAACCGTCGGTTTATCTTCCGCAAGACTCGATTGTAGTCTTCGCGATTGATGTGGCTGGTATTCAAGGGAATAAGGACCTAGAAGTTGTTCCCTGGGAGGTCCTCACCGCTGCCGGAAAAGATGAAATTGGTGTGGATCCTTTATTGGCTACTCAAGTCTGGGGCGCAGTCGGGCTTCCAACACTCTCCGGCCCTGAATTCGGCCTACACATCACCACATCTCAGCCCGTCAATATTGACGATATGAAAGAAAAATATTTTGGGCCAACCAAAACTTCGGCAAAAGCACCGGATGTCAAATTGCGCCCGATGAACGATTCCCCATTCAGCATCGTTCAAAACAAGACAAACCTGCTGTTCGGTACCGAAGCCACGCTGCGTAAGCTCATGGCCGCCAGATCAACACCGAGCCCCTACATTGCGATGATGGCCGCAGATAAAGATCCGATTCGAGTCACCATTGCCATCGAGCCATTGCGTGATCTTATTGTCTCTTCGATTGAACAATATCAATTCATTATGTCGGAAGACATGGCCAAGAATCTGACAGCCCTGGTGAACAATACGGACTACGTCTATATCCGTTCGTCTGTTGGGATCGATTTGTCGGCCAAAATCCATTTTGGCGCATCAGATGCTGCGGGCGCCCAACAAGTTAGCGACCTACTGACCGACCTTAGATCTCAAGGCTTTGATGAATTACTAAAAACCGTCAACATGCAGATGTCCTACATCAGCATGAGCGAAGAAATGCGAAATGCCTGGAGCGAGTATATGGTTAGAGCTCGCGGTATCATTGAAACGAGCACACAACCTGTGGTCGCAGACAACCGCGCTACGATTGAACTTAAGGAAATTCAATCGCTCTATATGACCTCCATGTTGTTCAGCATGGCAGTTCCGGCTTTTGAAACAGCACGTTTCTCTATCGAAGAAGCCCAACCTGCCAATAATCTCAAGCAAATGGGACTGGCATTCCACAACTATGCCGACACCTATCGTAAATTCCCTGCACGAGCCACCAAAGATGACGACGGCAAACCGTTGTTGAGCTGGCGAGTTATGCTGCTTCCCTTTTTGGAAGAGGCGGCTCTTTATAATGAATTTCACATGGATGAACCTTGGGACAGCGAGCACAACAAAGCGTTGTTGGCCAAGATGCCCGATGTTTACAAGAATCCACGACTGGAATTGGAAGAAGGTTTCACGACCTACGTTGCTCCCTATGGTGGTGAAGACCAAAAACAGACAATCTGGGATATCGAAGACTGTGGCTTCAGGAATGTTACCGATGGCACATCCAACACCATCATGTTTGTGGAAGTGAATTCAGAAGCCGCTGTTCCTTGGACGAAGCCTGACGATTTTGATATCGCCGCCAAATCACTGCTGGAATTCTTACTTAAGGCTCCTGAGGGAGGAGCTATTGGAATTTGCGATGGCTCGGTCTTTGACTTTGATGAGTCGTTAGACGAGGAAACCTTGGAAGCCATGCTCAGTGCGGGTGGTGGCGAGGTCATCGAATTTCGCTAAGCCCCCGCTTTTATGCCGCTCGAACAATCACTCCACTCGCTTCAACCAAGAAACGAGTGGAGTTTTTTATTTACGCACTTGAGTGACTATTTCTTCACGGCGAAAAATGCCGCTGCGTTGTCATACCATAGTTGAGCTTGTTCTTTTTCAGGTCGATTAGACACAATTCTTGCTAACGATTCGATCCACGCATTGAGAGGGGCACCCATCAAGCACACCGGCCAATCGCCTCCGAAAATCACTCGATTCGGCCCAAAGGTATCGAGACAATCATTCACGATGGGAGCTAAGTCTTCATCCTTCCAACCCTCAGGCGCGCGAGCCACAATTCCCGAAATCTTGCAGATCACATTCGGCAACGTGGAGAGTTGCTTCATCGAAACTCGCCAATCATTTGCATCATGATCGGCTTTCATAGCCGCCTTCTGATAACGTCCAAAGGCTTTGGGATCTGCGTTGCCGCAGTGATCCACCACAAAGCGTGTGTCGGGACAAAGTTTGGCAAGTTGATATCCATCGCGCAATTCCGTTGGTTTCATGCATAGATCAAACGACAAGCCTTTTTCACCTAGCAGCTTGACCCCACGCACGAAATCCGCTTCCAAGCAAAATCCTTTGGGGGTTCCTCCGTGCAAAACCTGGCGAACACCTTTGACAGCACCGCGTTCGAGTTGGCGATCTACATAAGCGCCGAAATTGCTCGAAGCGGGTCGGCCCCCCAAAATCGCACCTAACATCTGATTCTTTCGATCTCGACTTAGACCAGAGATAATCTCTCCTTCTTTATCAAGCATCTCTTCAGCCACATCGACTTCCATGTACAGAGTATCTACTTCAAAGCCCTTTACAGCCTCTCGATACTCCTCTAACCAGTACTTCTTGCGCAGAAGGTCACTGGCCCCTTCGAGCCAAGGAAGTTTCAGTTTATCCAGATCCCAGAGATGTTGATGCGTATCAAGAATTCTCACAGGTCGACGTACGTGGATACTCGCCTCTAAGTTTTGGAAACTCTGAATTGCCAAGATGCTCGCACTTCCCATTGCAATGGAGGAGCGCAGAAATAGACGTCGTTCGATGGGGGACATACCTAAATCTCCGGGAGGGAATTTGAGAAAAGTCTATAACGAGTGGTAGAACAGCGTTAGGCAGATCCGTTAGGATACGTTTCCGCGGTTTTCGTGTCACCCCTCCTCCCTGCCTCAGAAACAATTCCTCGATGAAACTCTTCGATTCCAGTTTATCCTGGTGGCGTTGGTGGGTCGCTGTCATGCTCTTGATGGCAACCATGATCAATTACATGGATCGCCAAACCCTCTCGACGCTTTCAGTGCGAATCACCAACCAATTCAAACTCTCCGAGGAACAATATGGCGAATTGGAATTCATATTTGGTGTAGCATTTGCTTTAGGTTCACTTGTCTTTGGTGCCTTGGCGGATAAAGTCCCCGTACGCTTGCTCTATCCAGCGGTACTTTTAGCCTGGTCCGTGATGGGCTTCCTCACGGGCTTAACGACAGGCTTCAACAATCTTTGGTACTGCCGAGGGTTGCTCGGATTTTTTGAAGCTGGCCATTGGCCTTGCGCTTTAGTCGTGACGCATGCCGTGCTTACCCGCGGAGATCGTGTCTTTGGAAATAGTATCCTTCAATCCGGTGCCTCCATCGGCGCGATCATCACTCCCTTTATCGTGATGGCACTGGCAGGCGATCCCAAAATTGATGACGGATGGCGGCCACCTTTCCTGGTTATTGGTGCAGTGGGCATCATTTGGGTCGTTCTATGGTTTACAACAATTCCCCCTAGCGGCCTTACGAACCCAACATCTGCCGAAACAAAATCATCAAGCTCTTTTTCACTTCAGTGGCTCTTCGATTTTTTCAAGGATCCAAAATTTTGGGCCCTCGCATTTGTGGTGCTTTCGATCAACACGTCGTGGCAACTTATTCGCGCTTGGTTGCCAAAGTTCTTACAGCAGGGTCGCGGCTACAGTGAAAACGAAACATTAGCTTTTACTTCGTTGTACTACGTTTTTACGGACGTCGGCTGCCTACTGGCAGGAGCAGCCGTACTGACCATGTCCCGAAGCGGCATCAACGTGCATCGCAGTCGTCTTATCGTCTTCACGGTGTGCGCTGTAGTCTGTACGCTTACCATTGCAGCTAGCATGTTACCGAAGGGTTTTCTGCTACTAGGCACTCTTCTCATCATTGGCTCAGCCACCCTCGGTTTATTCCCTTGTTACTATTCGTTTTCTCAGGAACTCAATGTCAAACATATCGGTAAAGCGTCTGGAGTCCTTTCGGCAATAGGCTGGCTAGTCTCTGCCCCCACACACAAATGGTTTGGTCGCCTGGCCGATCAATCCAAGTCTTATGACGTGGGAATCATGCTCGTCGGACTCGCGCCGCTCATCGGTGTATTGGCGATGTGGATCCTATGGCGAAAGGACAAATCGACAAATGCGGACCTTACCAACTAACACGGTTTGGCGATAAATTTCTCTTGTAATCCACCTCCTAAAACTAGCGTTCGAATCGAATAGGGCCGCCGATGTTCGCTGGAGAATTGATAGAAAAACTTCGGGCAGAGGATATCGACAAGAAACGTTTCTGGCGTTCGCTTTCTCTAACCATTCTATCGATCATCGCATTTGCCCTTATCTCGATCGCTGCAGTCAACCATCTTGTTGTTTCCATTCTTGCCATTACTAGCGCTCTGTTGCTACATGAGCTCGGTCACTTCGTCGCCATGTATGTGTTGGGTTATCGAAACTTAAGCCTACTATTGATCCCTTTGTTTGGCGGTGTAGCGCTTGGCAAAAAACATGCTGCACCTGTATGGCAAAACGCTGCCGTTCTTTTGGCAGGCCCGCTTCCAGGTCTCTTGTTGGGGTTAACTATCTGGGTCCTTTTACCCAGAACCCTTACCGTCACGTCGCCTGACAACATTCCATTTTGGACAATGTTTCTCTATGACTTTTCCGGTATTCTTGTGTCATTTAATGCCCTTAATCTTCTTCCCTGCGTGCCGCTGGACGGTGGCCGCATTCTCCAACTGATGTTCGGTCGAAATCACTTTAGACTCTATGTCCTTTTCACGATCGGTTCGGTACTCTTGGGGATCTCGGTTGCCTTTGCAGTCAAGATGCGGCCCCTAGCCATCATCGCCTGTTTGGCATTGTTCGACTTGCCCTATCAAGCGCGAATCTACACCGAAGCCAATCGGCTCACAAAACTCTCATCTAATTTCACCGTTCGACTCAGCGAACTCTCCGAGCAAGAAACGCAATGGCTTCTTGAGGCTTCAAAAGACATCAACAGCAAACGCTGGATTGCGGAGGAGGAAAACACGACGGAATATAAAGACAACCTGCTCAAAACGGCCCGAGACCTACACCAAACTTTAGTTCGCCAACGACTTTCAATTGCTGGCCTGACCACCCTCTTTTGCATTTATGCTGCAGTTTGCTCCCTTCCAACTGTCACGTTTTTCTTTCCTGTCTCTCTCACCGTAGTAACACATTATCCCACACCGTAAGCTGCTCGTCCGTTAGTCGATGTATGACATAAATGGCAAATGAATGTTGTGTCCGATTTCGCATTCGCGCACTTCGCCGCCAACTTAGCACCAGCCTATTTGCCCCGCAAATCTGGACGTTTCACTCCACAAGTGACCGCAAATTGGGACGATTCCGCGCCCAGAATCGTATATAGTGTCGCCTATGCATGCAGTACTGCTTTTCACACGCTCTCAGCTATTAGTCGTCCATTCGAGAAGTCATGAATTCAGAACTCAATCCCTTTGAAGCTCCCGCTGAAAAAGCCCCCAACGATACCGTCACACCAAGTGGCGTTCCGATCGAACTAGCGAACCCTGTCACCCAACCCGCTAAAGCTCGGCTGTGGACGGTGTTAGTTACCATGCTGGTTGCCACAGGCGCCTACGTCGTGGCTTCCGTGGTTTCCGTAGTTCTGATGACGATGCTATATATCTTCTCGAATGATTCATCACAAATGCCGGACCTTGAAGTTCTGATGTCCGAGTTCGCAACCTATCCAGGCGCATTATGGGTTTTGGTCGCTCCGGGACAATTTACGATTTTGGCGGTAACGTTAGTCGCAACGTTTTTGTCACCCGAAAAATTCACCAAACGCCTCATACTTCAAACCCCCAGGTGGCCCATTTGGGTCACCATCGCCGCATCATTTGCGGCCCCACTAGTTTCGCTGATCTGGTCCATCCCATTATCGATGGTTGTGCAAACCAGCCAACATCTCGAATTCATGGTCACACTCTTTAAGAATGCGGGGCAGGGTATCGGAATTGTGGGTTTGTTTCTGTGCGTGTCGATCCTGCCAGCTGTTTCGGAAGAATGGTTATTCCGCGGTTATATCCAATCCCGGTTGCTCAAAAGATGGCATCCAGCCCTAGCCATTGGAGTGAGTAGCTTGTTGTTTGCAGGCTTTCACATGGACCCGGTTCATGTGGTAGCCGTGATCCCGCTAGGCCTATGGCTCGGTGTCATTACCTACTATTCAGGCTCGATTTATCCTGCGATGTTGGCACATGCTTACAACAATGCGATTTCGATCATCGCCACGGTTTATTTGGGGAGCGAAACTCTCAATAGTTCCTTCGCTTCCATTGAGAACATCGTCATCCTGGGAATAGGACTACCAGGATTGATCGTGACCATGTTCTGGCTGGCAACGCGCGGTAAAGCGGAACCACAGACAACCATTGCAGCTTGAAAAATCCATTGCGGCAGCGGTCCAAATCATCCGTTGCGAATTACCGTTTTTTTCCTGTGATACCTGCCGTTCGAAAGCGTTCGGCATAGTCACCATAACCTTCCTTCTGCAAGTCTTCCACAGGAACAAAGCGTAGAGCCGCCGAGTTGATACAAAAACGAAGTCCACCTTGCTGCGGTGGTCCGTCATCAAACACATGGCCTAAGTGACTGTCGGCAATTCTGGATCGGACTTCGATACGTTGTGTACCGTTTGTAAAATCCACATCGGTTGAAATGCCATTTTGTTCAATAGGTCTAACAAAAGAAGGCCAACCGGTTCCGGAATCAAATTTATCCATCGACGAAAAGAGGGGCTCGCCCGACACAATATCAACGTAGATGCCGGGTTCATGATGGTTCCAAAACTTATTCGAAAACGGAATCTCTGTCCCTTTTTCTTGTGTCACTTCGTATTGCGATCGTGTCAGTCTCTTCTTCAACTCCTGCCGAGTGGGCTTCACAAATTTAGTCCAGGGCTTATCTGAATTTTCGCCAGACGCATCCTTCATCGAGCCGTCGGGCTTTTCATTTTTGGTGGACTTGTCTTCCACAGCAGTGTTACCATTTGGCTTTACTCCTTCAGGAAACGAAATAGGGAGAATCAGCTCGTCCGCTTTATCTCCCCAATGTTCAATAATGAACGGGTCGCGACCACACGTCTGTCGGTAGGCTAAGTAGTTGGCCGTATTCGTATTGTGATAATTCTGATGGTAATCTTCCGCAGGCCAAAAAGCTTTGCGGGCGATGAGCGGGACGTTGATCGACTTTTTATAGACCTTCATGTCGTCGATCGCCTTGATCACTTGCTCCGCTAATTTCTTCTCCTCGGGTGTCTCGTAGTAAATCGCTGGACTATAGTTTCGTCCCCGGTCAATAAAGGACCCCGCCTTGTCCCAAGGGTTGATGTGCTTGATCAAGAATTCAACTAGACCTGCATAGGTAACTTTCTTGGGATCGTAGATCACCATGACGACCTCTCGATGACCGCCAGTGGAATAGTTCTGATAGGTAGGCCGTGCAGCGCGACCACCCGAATATCCTGAAACGACTTCGATCACACCGGGACATTTTTCAAAGGCTGATTCAACACACCAAAAGCAGCCACCAGCCAGAACAGCCGTCGCTTGGCCTTCTGCGATTGCGATCCCACCCGTGCGCTGTGGCTCTTGCCCATAGCACAGTGATCCACCTGTAAAGATCAAACCAACGGCCAAAAGAATACGGTTTAGATGAAACACTCGTCGTACTCCGTAAAGAGGCTGTGAGAAGTCTCGCAGTTCGTCAGGAAGTGCACTCATGATAACAAATCAGGGGGCATTGGCGAACATTACGTTCCCAGTGCCCCCCTCAGTTCGTTCCGTTTACTAGCCCAGTGCTCAATCACTGGCCCATCCGAAGTATGGTATCAATTAGGCAAGTCAGCCTAACCTTACCTACTTCACATGAATCTCGGCTGGACCAATCGCCCAAATGGTGGGTCTACCCGAGACGTTTTGCATGGCGTCTCGCAGCAAACAATCCAGCACACTCGATGAAACACCACGCTGACGCAATAGTTTCAAAGCATCGCTGGAAATTCCCATCAATCGAACCTCTTCGTCGTCGGCTTCACCCAAAATCGATGACAAATCGAGGCCGCCGGAAACGTTGGGGCGATGAATTACATTGTACTTTTCCAAACCAGCCTTTTTGGCGACAACGGCCAGACAATCATCTAAACCGCCGATCTCGTCGACCAAGCCAACTCGTTTAGCTTGTGTACCGGACCAAACGCGTCCACCTGCCAAATCTTCCAGTTTCTCGACCTTGATTCCACGCGAATCGCTGACCAACGCTAAGAACTTGGTGTAAACCTCATCAATAGTCCCTTGAAGGGCCTTCTCATCTTCTTCGGTCCAGGTGCGATCCGGCGAAAATGCATTGGCCGATTCATCGAGCGAAATATTTTCGAAGTGCAATCCGATGCGTTTGATCAACGATCCGAAACTCAACTTCATCGAGAATACTCCGATGGACCCAGTCAATGTTCCGCGCTCAGCATATACAGGTACACCGATGCAACTGACCCAATAGCCGCCCGAAGCGGCCATGTCACCCATCGAGATAATCGTTGGCTTCTTGTTTTTCAATTGCACCAAAGCCCGACGAATCGCTTCGCTGGCAGTTGCCGATCCACCTGGTGAATTGATGCGAACGACCACCGCTTTAATTTTGTCGTCTTTGATGATTTCCTCAATCGCCTTTACCGTTGGACCGGATACAATGGAACCAGGAGATGCCTTCTTTCCATCTTCAATCGCGCCCGACAAGTGCATCACAGCAATCGTGTTGTCTTTGGTGCGGCTTGAGGTCTCATCTGGCCCCGACATCAACTTGCCCATCAATTCGAATACCGACATTTCTTTCTTGGGCTTAGCAGTCGTTTCAATCCAACCTGCAGGCTCCTTAATCCAACCGTTCATCGTCTCTTTCATCGAACCATAAGGGGCCAACTTATCTACCAAACCTGCCTTCATCGCTTCGGATGGTAGGATAACTCGTTTAGCTTGTAGTTCGCGAACTTTCTCAGTCGTCAAACCACGTCCTTTGGCCACGATGGAAACCTGCGCCTCGTTCATCGACTTGAGCATTTCTAAATAATGATCCCGAAGATGTTCGCTCATGACAGAGTTCACATAAGGTTCAACGGCGCCTTTGAAGTTACCAGCGCGAACGACCGAAGCCTTTACACCCACCAAATCCATAGCGTCTCGATAGAAGATGGATTGCATCGACATCGAAGGCATATCAATACCCCCGAAATCGGCCAAGGCTACGAAGTCACAACTTGCGGCAATCGCCAAATGGGTTGAACTTGCATTTTCTAGCCAAGCCGACATTTTCTTGCCCGACTTTTTCAACTGATGCAAGCGGCGAGTCAGTTCATCGAGTTGCGCTAAATTGAAATCGATTGACGAATCCGACAAATCGAAAACAACATGCGTCACTTTCTCACTTCGTCCTAACTCATCGAGATAATCACAGAGCTTATAGAACGACTTGCGTTTGCCAGGCCCTGCACCTGTCAACAAACTGGTTGGATCAAAAGCGGTAGCTCCCATGAGGTCAACATAGGTACCGCTGAGTGTGATAACCTGAACTTGATTCTTGGGAGGAGGTGGAGTTTCTTTCTTCTCAGCGTTGTCTTTCTTCTCAGCAGCCTTGGATTCTTCTCCCTTTTTCTCGGGTGCAGCATCCGCCGGTTTTGCCTCAGAGGATTTTGTTTCAGCTGGCTTTGCTTCTTCCGCTTTTTTCTCGCCCGACTCTTGTGCTGGTTTAACTTCCGCTGCGGGCTCTTGCTTAACAGGCTCGGCCGCTTTTTCCTGTGCCAACGTGCTGGTCATATTCGCCACGATACCGCTGACTAGGAACAAACCTAAGACAGCGTAACCGAGAATTCGCGGCAGATTGAATTTTACTTTTGCCACCATATATATCTCTGTTCCTTAAACTTCTGATAAGAACTCATGCTGCTTGACACAATCCGATCGAGCCCCACCTTTGTAGTGTAGATCTCGTGACCCCAGTCGTCGCGGGCCTTTACTCTTTTTGACAACAAAAAGTTTCAAAAATCGGTGCTCGATATCTCGTTTTTGGGCCAATTTCCTGCCAAAACCGCTGTATTCTCCACCCGATTTCTATATGGACGACAACTGGGGGAGAACCATATGGCCGTCGCTATCTTAGGACCTCAAGGCGTTTTCGGTGAACGCTATCTTCTCGAATGCCTATGTGACCAACTGTCTCGGAACCCATATTTCGAATTGATTCTCTCTCATTTCCTGAACACAATGCATCTACACTTTTCAAGTGCCGTTTGCCTCTCATCGCATCACATCGGGATTGGATTCTTTATGCTGACATCGCTTCGATATCACACGCTCTTTAAACCTCTCGCAATGGCGCTGACTTTGTTGTCTTGTGCAACCTTTGCCCCATCCATTGCCTCCGCGCAAGACAAAGGTGGAACCACCACAGAACGTTTACCGCCGATGGATACACCGCTCAACCAAGAGCTGACAGCCCTAGATAAATATGTCTCCACGCCAGACCCAACCTACTCCTATAAAATTGTCCGCACTACCGAAGATGCCGATGGCACTTTGTTTGTCGTTGACCTTACCAGCCAAACTTGGTTGACTGAAAAAGAAGTCAATCGCCCTGTGTGGAAACATTGGCTCCTCATTTACCGCCCCAAAGAAGTTGCCAACAACAAAGCCTTGATGTTTATCGGTGGTGGTGCCAACGGCAAAGATGCCCCCTCAGGTCTCGATCGCAATATCGCCGCGGTTGCCAAAGCAACCAAATCAGTTGTGGCAGAACTGAAACAAGTTCCCAACCAGCCATTGATTTTCCACGGCGATGGCGTGGAACGCGTCGAAGACGATTTGATCGCGTACACTTGGAATTATTATATCAAGACGGGCGATGCGCGTTGGCCAGCTCGCTTACCGATGGTGAAATCGGTCGTTCGCGCTATGGACACAGTTCAAGCCGTAATGGCATCTGAACAAGCTGGTAAACTCAAAGTCGATCAATTTACAGTTGCAGGTGGCTCCAAGCGAGGCTGGACCACCTGGATGACTGCAGCAGTTGACAAACGTGTTGTGGCTATCGCTCCTATCGTGATCGATGTGCTAAATGTCGATCGCTCCATGCAACATCACTATTCAGCTTATGGTTTCTGGGCTCCAGCCATCGACGAATATGTGCACCACAAAATCATGGACCTTCGCCATGATCCAGACTACATGGAACTGATGAAGATCGAAGATCCCTATGCCTATCGCGATCGCTTCACTATGCCCAAGTGCATCATCAATGCGACGGGCGACCAGTTCTTCTGCCCAGACTCCTCGCAGTTCTACTACGATGATTTGCCTGGCGAAAAGCATCTTTGCTATGTTCCCAACACCGAACATTCTCTCAAAGAATCCAATGCGGCAGAGTCGCTGCTGGCCTTCCATTATGCCATTGTGCACGATGTACCTCGACCAGAATTCACTTGGACGATCGAAGACAACAAGATCACAGTTCACTGCAAGACCAAGCCATCCAAGGTAACCTTGTGGCAGGCGAACAACCCCAAAACTCGCGACTTCCGAGTCGATACAATCGGTCGCGCTTACAAACCGATAGAACTAAAACAAACCGCTGAAGGAACCTATGTTGCCGAATTATCCAAGCCCGAAATGGGCTGGACCGCCTCGCTGATCCAGTGCGAATTTGACATCGGTGCCCCAGTACCTTTGCGATTGAGCACCCCAGTGAAGATCCTACCTGAAACGTTGCCCGCTGCTGGAAAATAACTTACTTGAACCTTTGGCATTTTGACTTGTCACTCTTTATGTAGTGACGAAGTTAAACGAATGCACCGTCTCTCATTCGATACCCCGCGTCACTCAGACGACGGGGTATTTTTTTTTGCAATTCGCCCCAGCAACGCAAATAGTCCAAAACTTTCATTGCGATCCGTATGCATTGGCCCCAATAATTGTGTCCAGGCGTAGAGCCCATTGTCGCTGATAGATCATTATCTTTCGCGACCTCTCAGTTCCTCATCTCGGTTCATCAAATGATTGGATGGAAGCTTGAGTAACAACAATCAACTATCGGAAACCATCACTCTCAGTGAAGCTCGAACTCTCATCCAATCCTTGGCGCATGAACAGAGCTTATTGCTGCTGTCTGCCCCGGGGCTAGGAAAATCCGATACGGTCTTTCAGGCAGCCAAAGCGGCTGGGTTGGAATGCAAGTCGCTTCTCGGTACGCAGATTGCCCCCGAAGATGTCAGCGGCATTCCGCGCATCGTGGGGGAACGGTCCGTCTTCTGTCCACCTCGAATACTGCTACCCGAAAATGCTCAACCGTTTTGTCTGTTTCTCGACGAATTACCTGCCTGTAGTCCTGACATCCAAAAAGCGTTTTACTCCTTGTTGCTAGAGCGTCGCTTGGGAGAACATGCCCTACCCAAAGGGACCTGGGTCGTCGCGGCTGGCAATCGTATTGAAGATCGCGCACTCGTACGCTCGATCAGTTCGGCCTTAATCAATCGTGTCACCATTCTCAACATTCGCGAAGATCACAACGAATGGTTGCGTTGGGGAGTTCAAAACAACATTCGCTCCGAAATTCTATCGTTCATCGCCTTTATGCCAGATGCGTTAATGCGTCCCGTTCCCAACGCACCGGTTCCGTTCTCCACACCTCGCTCCTGGTCATCGCTATCGCGTTCTTTGGACCTAACGGAATCGAAGAATACTCTCACAACCTCTACTCGGCGGGCACTTGCGTTCGGCAAGGTGTCTGCAGAAGATGCTGCAATTTTCTGCGCTATCGTTGACAATAAACTGCAAAGCCTTCCTTCAGCAAACGAAGTGATCAAAAACCCATCTTTATTCCCAACGGAGAACTCCGCTGCATGGTTTGTTCTTCAACGCATTCGACATTTAGTCGCTACCAACCAACTCCAATCAACCACCACTCCCGAAACAATCAATCACTTCTTGAATTCGATTAAGCAGGAGTATCGCTTTGCGCTCATGATTGACTTAGTGCCTCACTGGGGAAGCTTGGGCGCGAATGAAACCTTGCGTGAGGCGCTGCGTGAGGTAACCGGTATATGAGCCATGATACTTCTTCCAACGAAGGTTCCGATCCAGTGCACGTCGACAACTCTACTGTTGAAAAATTTGCCCTAAACAACGCCTGCCACGCGCTGAAGCTTGTATCGGTAAACCTTCCTTGGCTGAGCCCATTGGCGTACCAATGCAAGATCAACATCAACACGTCCATTGCGGTAGCTGCAGTAAATCGCAAAGGAGAGATTTTCGTCAATCCGGAAGTTTTCGCGAGCCTCTCCCCAAGTGAAGCGACGTTTGTTATCGCGCACGAACTGCTGCATATTGCGTTGGATACCTTCTCGCGGGAAACGGCTTTTGACGATCCGGTAGTTGTGAATCGCGCCCATGATTACATTATCAACGACCTATTGGTAGAAGAACTGCACATGAGTTGTCCTTTGGGAGGCCTCTTCTTTTACGGAGCATCGCAGTGGTCCTTGGAGAAGATGGTTTCCTGGATGATGGATGATCCTGACACAAGGTGCCAAGCTGGCTGGCAGTTACCTCCAATTGCGGTTGAAAATGAAGCCAAAACACCAGTTCTTGGCACTCTTGGCTCCGCTCTCAGTGCGGCTGGCATATCTCTACCCGAGCCCACCCCTGTAGCCAAAGTTCCTCCCAAACCGATTCCACAAATGGTTGACGATGTGATCTTTCACTCCAGCGATCCCATCTCCTCCGCCGATCCAACAAGCACAATGCTCGTACCACTCTCCATCCTGGAAGCAGTACGTGAATGCCTCGCTCTAAAATCGATCACTGATACTATGTCCCGTCAGTCGCACGGCATGATGGCAGGGAACAACACCCACTTCATTCAAGCAACCCAAGCCCAGTATCAACCAGCTTGGCAACGCGTTTTGCAGAGATGGCTCGAAGCGAACACACCGACTCAACGATCCTTCGCCAGACCATCTCGACGCGGATTCCCCGATACACAGTGCATTCTCCCAGGGAGATCTCGTACCGGGTGGACACTGCACATCATCCTGGACACCAGCGGTTCGATGTCAGATTCGCTATCGTTTTGCCTCGGTGCCATTGCCGAGTATTGTTCCACTACAGGTGTCTCCGAAGTTCATTTGCTACAATGCGATACACAGGTGACCGTGGACGAGTTTGTCGATGTGGAAGAACTACGAAACTATCGCATCGCGGGCTTTGGTGGTAGCGACCTCTCCCCAGCGATGAACTTGCTTGATGCAGATATGGAAGTCACTGGAGTCATTATCATCACCGACGGCGCGATTGAATTCCCCGAAATGCCGCCCCATTATGACGTCCTGTGGGCATTGACAGATGAGTATATCCATTTCCAACCAAGCTATGGCAGTATCCTACCTATGTACAACGTTGCCAGGGGAATTCGGTCGTGAAGCTCATACAACAGCTTTCAGATTATCTGTTGCTCGAGGGACTAATCACTGTATCCGACATGGATTGGTTGAAATTCTTTGGATATCTTCCAAAATCCGAGGAGAGCGATCACTCCGACTACGAGCCTCTTGCTCAACCTGAACCGATACCCGAGTCCGATCTGGATGTCATCGAAGAGCAACTAGTTCAAGAAGCTCTACGCCTAAAATCCGAACTGCCATCACGTGCCTCAAAGGGGGCCCAGCGAAAAAGAAAACGAATTGTCGAACGTCGCAAACAATCAGAACAAGAGCGCGATGCACGTCGCAAAGCGGAAGCCGATAATCAAATCTCTTCCGCCCAACAGCTTCCTCCCGCATCCGCCCTCCTCGCATTGCATGACTGTCTCTTATCCGCAGAGCCATGGCTAAAATCGGCTGCAAGGCAAGTGCTTACGACCATCGCAAGCACTTCCGCCGCCAAGTTCCTGGCGGTACTAGAGAGTCTAATGGTCGAGGACAAAGTTCCTCGCAAAGACCTCATCGAAGTCCTTGGTCCCGCATGGGCTCAGTTGCGAACAAAGCCTTCGTTTTCCTCCCGCGAACTCGTGCCATTGCTGTATTCCAATCTCTCGGCAATCAATAGGATCCTCCTTTCTCTCCACCAAGAAATTCTCCCTAAGGAAGATTTCACAGAACTGACAAAGGCTCTCCTAATTTCGATTGTACCTTCTTACCCTAACGATCGAAATCTTCTGTGCACATTACTATCCAATCCAACCAATGAAGTCCATCAAGAAGCCTTCGTTGCATTAAAGAGATTTACAGCCATTCCTCATGAACTTGCTTCCGACTTACAACAAGGTCTACACCGCTTTGATCCAGCCGTTCAAGGAAAGGTACTCGGAGACTTGTTTCAACGTGAGATAATCTCCGTTCTGTCACTTGACGACGCCAGAATACTCACGACACATGGGCCGAATTACCTTTATCTCACGTCCGTTTCCGATATAAGTGCCGATGTGCTGCGTTTGCTTATCCCCGGCGCAGTCTTGCTCAATCTAAGCGGCTTGAAAGAACTCAAACTAGAGGTCGCCCAAGAGCTAAAATCGTTCAAAGGCTATCTGCACCTAGACGGCCTTGAACAGATCACGCCTGAAATCGCGTCGGTTTTGGCTGAACGGAACGGTTTCTTATCGATGTTCGGACTAAAGTCTCTAAGCACAGATGTGGCTGCGTGTCTAGGTCGTCACCAAAGCGATCTAATACTCAATGGGGTAAAACGTATCTCTACAGATGTTGCTAAAGAACTATCCCAACACAAAGGAACCCTAAAGCTTAATGGCCTCGTTGATGTTTCACTGGAAGTGGCGAAGGAACTGACAAAACTCAGGTGCCCATTGTATCTCAACGGTCTGGAGCATCTTACCGAGGCTGTTGCAGAAGTACTGAGCCATCACGCCCATCCACTTTGGTTGTGCGGACTACAAGAATTAACGCCTGAAGCTGCCCAAAAATTACAGTCGTTCTCAGGAGAACTTAGGCTCAATGGCGTAGAGCGTTTATCCACTGGTGCTGCAGAGTCCCTGGGTAAGCGTGTTGGAAACCTGTACCTCGATAGCCTTCAGGCTGATGGTGACGTTATTAAAGGGCTATGCCATTGTCGGGGGGATTTATGGCTAGGTCGCATGAGCACGTTGACCGATAGGATGGCGCTAGTGTTGTCGTGGCACTCCGGCACACTTGGCCTTCAGGGGCTGAAGAACTTGACACTTCGACAAGCGAGAACGCTCGCCCGCCACGACGGTACCATTAAACTCGGCTCTATCCAAGGCATGTCATCCGAAGTTCGCGATTTAATCGCCGAAGACACTTTATTCCACTACTTCCATTACTAGCCTCCTTCATGCTCTTCATCGCTACGAGCCAGCAAAAGTCCCCTTGATTTCCCGAGAGTGGTATCGCCGCGAGTCCGATTTTTTCGCTACAATCCAAGTCCTATCGATTACAGATTTCCACAGGGTTAAAAGCGATTGAATCAATTCCTCAACAGTCTTGAAATTGGTGCACAGGGTCAATGCACTTTGCCCCAAGAGTTTTACCGTTCGCAAGAACTATTTGAGCGAGAACTCCGCCACTTGTTTTTGGATCGCTGGATTTGTGTGGGACACAGCGATAACCTGCGTGAACCAGGCACATTCCTTAACTTGAAGCTCGGCTCCGAATCGATCTTACTGATTCGCGACCATCACCTGAAACTCCACGCAAACTTCAATGTTTGTCGACATCGCGGAACACGATTGACAGAAGCCCCCTGCGGCAAATTGGGCAAAACCATTCAATGTCCATATCACGCTTGGACTTATCAGCTCGATGGCACTCTAGCTGGAGTCCCGGACGAAAAAGAGATTGCAGGCTTCTGTAAAGCGGACTATGGTCTGCATCGCGCCAAAGTACACGAAATTGGTGGACTAATCTGGCTCCACGCCGGTCGTGAAGTGGGCGACTTTGATTCTCGATATACGGGCATCCTAAGTCGATTCCAACCTTGGCAACTCGCGAACCTAAAATTCGGCTCCCACCGAGAATATCACGTTAAAGCGAATTGGAAACTGATTCTGCAGAACTATAGCGAATGTTACCATTGCGCTCCCGTTCATCCTCGGCTGGTCGAATTGTCGTCACCCACTTCCGGTGGTAATGACTTAGTCGAAGGGCCTGTCATGGGTGGCTACATGGACCTTCGCGGCAACGCCCAATCCATGACCTGCAGCGGCCATAAATGTGGCGAGTTCATATCCGGACTCGACTCTCAACAGCAACAGAGAGTCTACTATTACGTTTTTTTCCCGAACATGCTTCTATCCCTTCATCCGGATTATGTGATGATTCATTGGCTAACGCCCGTCACCTTCGACCAAACGAGGATTGATTGTCGCTGGTATTTTCCAACAGCCACACTCGCCACTCAAACCAATTCGATTGAAGATGCGGTGGAGTTTTGGGATCAAACGAATCGAGAAGATTGGCAGGTCTCTGAGTTAACTCAACTCGGCGTGGCCAGTTCACGTTATACTCCTGGTCCGTACAGCAATCGCGAAGCCATGTCTGCCGCTTTGGATCGCTATTACTTGCAACAGCTCGCAGCAGCCAACCTGGAAAGCCCTCAGTGAAATGACTCCATCTCTTTTGTCTGAAACGCCTCCAAGCCGCACCCACTATGACAACGTAATTGTGGGTAGCGGTCACAACGGTTTAATTGCTGCGTGTTATCTAGCGGCTGCTGGTAAATCGGTGCTCGTATTAGAAAAGAACGACTACCTGGGAGGCGCAACCGCCTCACAACGTGTCTTCCCGGACTACGAAGCTTATCTATCTCGCTATGCCTATTTGATCGCGTTGCTATCACCCAAGATCTTGGAAGACTTGCAGATCTCGTTCCAAACACGTCGTCGTCGTATCGCTTCCTTTACTCCCTATCAAGATGGTGCGGGTAATCCCAAAGGCTTATTGCTTTCCAACGAAGACGCAAACGTTTCACGACATTCCTTGATCGAAATGTGCGGCTCTAGTAAAGCTTGGGATGATTACCAAAAACTATTGCAATTGGAAACAACCATCGCCGAGTTGACTTGGCCCACGCTCCTGCAACCTCTGCAACATCGCGAAGACTTCAAGGCCCAACTGAAGAACGACTTGCAGCGTGAAGCTTGGGATTCGTTTGTCGATCGTCCACTGGGCGAAGTGATCGAACGATATGCCGAACATGATGCCCTACGCGGCTTATTGCTCACCGATGGCAAGATCGGTGTGTTTGCTTCAGCCCATGATACCACTCTACTGCAAAACCGCTGCTTCCTGTATCACGTCATCGGTAATGGAACAGGTGAATGGCGTGTACCCGTCGGAGGCATGCGAGCTTTAGTGGATGCTTTGGTAACTCGCTGTCAACAACTCGGGGTCGAACTGCGAGTGAATGCAGCCGCCTCACGCCTCGATCTGGGCGAAAAGTTCCACACTCTTTCCTACCGCATGAATGGTATTGAGAGAGCCGTTGATGCGACGCGTGTTCTAGTGAACGCTAGCCCCAAAGCCTTCCAGAGTTTACTCGGCCAACCTTTCACTCCCACGGCAACGGATGAAGGCTCCTGCATGAAAGTCAACATGCTCTTGCGTCGCCTGCCAAAGTTGAAATGTGGCTTGCCGAGTGAAGAGGCCTTTGCAGGCTCTTTCCATATCGATGAAGGGTATGACGCCATGCAAACTTCGTATCAGCAAGCTTGCTCGGGCAGAATCCCCGACCGTCCTCCCGCAGAGATTTACTGCCACACACTCACCGACGATTCAATCTTGTCGCCCGACTTAAAACAACAAGGTTACCATACCCTCACCCTGTTTGGGCTTGACGTTCCCTATCGCTTATTTGCCAACGACCCGAAGCAAAAGAGCGAGCAAATCAAAAACTTGTACATTGAAGCGCTAGATCGATTGTGTGCCGAACCCTTCGCTGATTGCTTGGCACGAGATCGAAATGGAAATCCCTGTATCGAAGCCAAATCGCCAGTTGATCTTGAAAACGATGTATCGCTCGACTTGGGCAATATTTTTCACAATACGTTAAGCTGGTTCTTCACCGATGATCGCGAACAAGTCGGCAAATGGGGCGTTGAAACAGCCTACCCACGCGTCTATCTTGCAGGCTCCTCCGCGCTGCGCGGAGGTGCCGTCAGCGGAATACCGGGGCATAATGTGGCGAAGTGTGTGTTGGGGGAGTGATTCAGTTTTCAGTGGTTCAGTTTTCAGTGATTCAGTGAGATAGTGAGATAGTTTTGGTTGGGTAGAGATTTATATAGATTTATAAAGGATGAAATAAAGTGGATTCGAAAGCGGCGATTAAGATTTGTATCGATACAGCGGACATGGTTTGCTTGGCTTATTTAGGTGACTTGACCGATGCAGAGATGATGCATCGTCCACATCCAGCATGCAACCACATCAATTGGCAAGTAGGGCATTTAATTGTTGCCGAACATCAAATGATGAGCAGTGCAAAGGGATACTCGATGCCTGCATTACCAGCAGGTATGGCCGAGATGTATGCCAAGGATACACAAGGCTCTGACGACGCCAGCAAGTTTATGAACAAAAGCGACTTGATGGCTGCGATGAAAGAGCAACGTGCTGGTACGCTAAAAATCTTGGAACAAGTCAGTGAAGCTGACCTAGATACGGCGACGGGCATCGATTACGCGCCAACCATCGCAAGCCTACTAAGCATGCAAGGAAGTCACTGGATGATGCAT
>JAFLCP010000074.1 GCA_017303505.1 Planctomycetota bacterium
CACGGTGACTGGAAGTGCATTCTTCGATTCGGGCTCAACCATCGCATTGGGGTTGTTGGGAAGTGCGAACTTTGGTTCGGTGGGGCTTTTGACTCCCAGCAGTGCAACGGTCGTAGAATCGAGCAGCACACACTTGGACGGAGTTGATGTTGGTAGTTTGAATTTGACCTCGACCAACTTGATCACTCAGTCAGGAGTTGATACCGGAGCGGGCACAGCCTCCGTGGTGGTTGCAGGAACCACGCAGCTAACACTTTCCTCTGCGACTGGCAGCATTTTGTTGCGTCGATCGAGCAGTAATCCACCCGGCACAGTAAATGATGGATCGTTGATGGACAACGATTTTGCGGGCACGTTTACGGTTATTGGCGTTGATACCGATTTGCGTTGGCGAAATGTTTCCAACACGGCTGACGTTGGCGTCATTCCGACGAACATTCGCGATCTTGAAATTGATTTCCCCAACGCGAATATCGATTTAGCTGCACGAACGATTAACCTGACAGGTAACCTCGGTCTTTACTCAGGTTTAAGCGTATTTGATGGTGGTTCAGTGGTTACCGTGGCAGGCAACTCTTTGGTAACGGCCGGTAATCAGATCACATTGGCCAACGTCGCAGGCGAACAATTCAACGTAACTGGAGATGCAAGTTTTAGTGGCATCAACGGTGTCACTGTCGGAAGTCAGGGTATTGCGAACTTTGGTACGTTAGAGTTCGACTCAAACGGCTCGGTCACCATTCAAGAAGATAGCAGTACGGTCTTGGCATCATCTTCAACCGCGAACTCGTTGAATTTAACATCATCGGGAGCAATCACAGATCTTTCTGCCGCTTCATTGGTGGTGACCAACGGAGCTACCTTGAATGCTACTAGTGACATTACCTTAAACGAAGAAATCGGCAACACCTTGAGTATCGGTGCTTTGGCTTATCTCAACGCCGGTACAAGTATCTCGATCGGTTCAGCGGGCGCGGCGAACTTCGGGACGCTGCGTTTCACGTCCGTCAATGCGACCACTATCCAAGAAGATAGTAATACCGATCTAAGTGGTGCATCCTCGGCGGATACACTGGATTTGACGTCGGCGGGCTATATCCAAGATAACAACAACGCGACCATCGACATCACCAATAATGCCACTTTTGACGCGGCCACCACCATCACCTTAAACGAAGATGCTTCGAATGATTTGGATGTTGGTGGGCGAGCTTACTTTCTGGCAACCAATGGAATAGCCGTAGGCTCTGACGGAACTGCGAATTTTGGCAGCCTACAGTTTTCAAGTACAGGCAATGTATCGATCTACGAAGATAGCGATATGTTCCTGGTCAATAACTCCAATGCCGGTTCGCTGCTGTTGAATGCCACTGGGTCGATTACGGATGATGTTGGCGTAAGTTTAGTCGTAAGTACAACGGCAGATTTTGTAGCCACGAGTCTTATCGCTCTAGCCGATCAAGTTGGTGATGTGCTCACGGTGACCGGAAGTGCATTTTTCGATGCAGGCTCAACGATCGCAGTGGGGGTGTTAGGAAGTGCGAACTTTGGTTCCGTGGGGCTATTGACTCCCAGCAGTGCAACGGTCGTAGAATCGAGCAGCACGCACTTGGACGGAGTTGATGTTGGTAGTTTGAATTTGACCTCGACCAACTTGATCACTCAGTCAGGAGTTGATACCGGAGCGGGCACAGCCTACGTGGTGGTAGCAGGAACCACGCAGCTAACACTCTCCTCTGCGACTGGCAGCATTTTGTTGCGTCGATCGAGCAGTAATCCACCCGGCACAGTAAATGATGGATCGTTGATGGACAACGATTTTGCTGGCGCGTTTACGGTTACCGGCGTTGATACCGATTTGCGTTGGCGAAATGTTTCCAACACGGCCGACGTTGGCGTCATTCCGACGAACATGCGCGATCTTGAAATTGATTTCCCCAACGCGAATATCGATTTAGCTGCACGAACGATTAACCTGACAGGTAACCTCGGTCTTTACTCAGGTTTAAGCGTATTTGATGGTGGTTCAGTGGTTACCGTGGCAGGTAACTCTCTGGTAACAGCCGGTAATCAGATCACATTGGCTAACGTCGCAGGCGAACAATTCAACGTCACTGGTCATGCCAGCTTCGGCGGAACCAACGGAGTTACCGTCGGCGATTTGGGTGCAGCCAACTTTGGGACGTTAGAATTCGACTCAAACGGCGCTGTCACCATTCAAGAAGATAGTAGTACGGCTTTGGCCTTTGCCTCGACGGCGAACGCGCTGACGTTAACGTCGTCGGGAGCCATTTCCGATTTATCAACGGCAACAGTTGGCGTAACGAATGGTGCCACGTTCAATGCAACGGACGATATCACTTTAAACGATGCCGTTGGTAATAACTTGAGCGTTGGCGGTTTGGCATACTTCAATGCCGGTACCAACATTGCTGTCGGTTCGGATGGTACAGCGAATTTTGGAACGTTGCGATTTACATCGATTAACGGAACCACGATCCAAGAAGACAGCGACACGGATCTGAGCGATGTGTCGTCTGCAGCGTCTCTCGATTTGACTTCGTCTGGTTACATTCAGGATAACAACAACGCGACTGTCAATGTCAACAACGATGCGTCGTTTAATGCGGGTACGAATATCAGCTTGAACGAAGATGGAACAAATAGCCTGTCGGTTGGTGGCTTGGCTTATTTTAACGCGGGAACTAGCATCGCGGTTGGTTCGAATGGTACAGCGAATTTTGGGACATTGCGATTTACTTCGATTACCGGAACTTCGATCCAGGAAGATAGCAACACTGACTTGAGTGGCGTCTCTGCCGCTGCCTCATTGGATTTGTCTTCGGCGGGCTATATTCGTGACAACAATGGGACCACGATTAATATTGGCGGCGCTGCCACTTTGAATGCGACCACCAGCATTGATTTAAACGAAGACGTCACCAATAGTTTACAAGTAGCTGGTTTAGCCTACTTCAATGCAGGTACAAGTATTGCGGTTGGATCTGACGGCAGCGCAAATTTCGGGTCGCTTCGATTTACGTCTGTCGATTCAACCACCATTCAGGAAGATAGTGACACCGATCTTAGCGGAGCCTCTTCCGCTAACTCTGTGGTTTTGACCTCCGCTGGTTACATTGGGGATAACACCAACGCCACAGTGAATATCGTTAACGATGCGACCTTTAACGCGGCAACCAGCATCGATTTGAACGAAGAAGCGTCAAATGCTCTGACCGTTGGCGGTTTGGCTTACTTTAATGCGGGGACAAGTATTGGAGTTGGTAGCCTTGGTACCGCGAATTTCGGAACATTGCGATTCACGTCGATTGCGGGAACAACCATACAGGAAGACAGCAATACCGACTTAAGTGGTGATTCCACAGCATTATCGCTCAATCTGTCTTCAGCGGGCTACATTGGCGATAACAATAATGCAACGGTCAACGTGACCAATTCGGCCACCTTCAACGCGGCAAATAGCATTGATTTAGATGAAGATGCTTCCAATACCTTAACTGTCGGCGGACTGGCGTTCTTTAATGCGGGAAGCAGTATCGCAGTAGGTTCTGCAGGGACAGCTAACTTTGGTTCTCTAAGGTTTGTCTCGGTTAATGGAACCACGATTCAAGAAGATAGTAATACGGTTTTGGACGACGCTTCCTCTGCAGATTCGCTGAGTTTGACTTCAGTTGGCTCGATAGCAGACAACGACGATGCGACGATTAACATCACTAACGACGCGACGTTCAATGCAGGGACCAGTATCGACTTGAACGAAGTAGGCACCAACAGCTTGGCTGTAGGTGGTTTGGCATACTTCAATGCGGGAACAAGTATTGGGATCGGAGTCGATGGTACAGCCAATTTTGGTTCGTTGCGTTTTACATCCGCATTGGGCACAGTCATCGACGAAGATAGTTCTACCAATTTAAGCGGCGATTCGTCAGCGCAGAGTTTGATGCTTACTTCATCGGGAACAATTTCGGACAGCACAACAGCCACGATTACCATTGCCAATGATGCTACGTTCGATGCCGATGTAAATGTTAGTCTAAATGAAGAAGCCTCCAATTTATTGTCAGTGGGAGGTTTAGCCTATTTCAATGCGGGCTCAGCCATATCGGTTGGAAGTGCGGGCTCGGCTGATTTTGGTTCACTCCGTTTTGTCTCAGTTGCTGGAACGGCCATCCAAGAAGATAGTAATACGGATCTAGCGGGGGCCTCCTCGGCTGGCTCCTTAGATTTGACCTCAGCCGGTTATATTGGCGACAACTTAAATGCCACGGTCAATATCACCAATAATGCAATTTTTGATGCGGCTACCAGTATCACTCTGGCAGATGCCGCAACGAATAACCTATTTGTAGGTGGTTTGGCTTACTTTAACGCTGGGACCACCATCGGGATTGGCCCTGCGGGCGACGCAAATTTTGGAACATTGCGATTCACGTCAGTGGACGGGACTGTTATCGACGAAGATAGCGGCACGGATCTAGCCGGAAGTTCTTCTGCAAGTTCTTTGGTACTAACATCAGCGGGCTACATTCATGACGATGCCGCTGCTACCGTCGACATTGCGAACGAAGCCACCTTCAATGCGACAACGGACATTACTTTAGGCGAGAGTGCTGGCAATGACCTGACGGTTGGGGCGTTAGCCTACTTTAACGCGGGTACTACCATAACGGTTGGTTCAGATGGTACCGCTAATTTTGGCACATTGCAGTTCACAGCAGGTGGTAATGCGAGCATCCAGGAAGATAGTAACACCAACTTAAGTGGCACATCGACTGCTTTGTCATTGACCCTCACATCGACTGGGGCAATCGCAGACGAAAACAATGCGACCATCGATATTGCGAATGCCGCGACGTTCAATGCCAACGGAAGCATCGAACTCAACGATGCGGTGACCAACGACTTGATCGTCGGTGGTCATGCTTCTTTCAACGCAGGGGCTAACGTTTCGATTGGGCCAGCGGGAACTGCGACCTTTGGCACTCTACAGTTTACCGCTGTAACCGATGCAGCGATCTACGAGGATGACGACACGAATTTGAGTCTTGCATCGGCAGCTGCCAGCTTGGTGCTTTTCTCGGCGGGGTCGATTAATGACCAAGCAGACGCAACGGTGGTGATCGCCACCGCCGCAGACTTCTTGGCAACCACCACAATCACTTTGAATGATGCCGCTGGCAACGTGTTGAATGTAGGTGCACTAGCCTATTTTGAAGCGGCCACTGACATTACTGTTGGTAGCGCTGGTACAGCGACCTTTGGTACGTTGCAATTTATCGGTGGACTCGCGGCAGCAGACGTCGTCACCATTCAAGAAGATGACGGAACCGATTTGGTAAATGGTTCCGTTGCTGGGACTTTGTTGCTGAGCTCTTCCGCCTATATTCATGATCATAGCAGCGTCACGGTCGATGTAACTGCCGGTGCAAGCTTTACTGCGGGTACCGATATTCTGTTGAACGAAGCTTTAACCAATCGATTGGACATAGGTGGTTTGGCTTCTTTTGCGGCAGGGACAAATATTACGGTCGGCAGTGATGGCCTAGCGAATTTTGGATCGTTGCAGTTTAATTCGTTGAGCAACACCTACATTCAAGAGGATAGCGACACCGATCTCGCTTTCAGTTCGACAGCGAATTTTGTTACTTTGTTGTCTGCTGGCCACATTGCTGACAATGCCAATAGTTCGGTTGATATTGCCGTTGATGGCTATTTCCAAGCCGCTACTTCCATTGATATTGCTGACAATGCAGGGGATAGTTGGACGATTGACGGATTGGCGAAATTCGTCGCCCCTCTTTCAATCCAAATTGGTCCCGCAGGCATGGTGACGTTTGGAAGTGTGTCGTTGGTCACAGACAATAACGCGTTTGTTCAGGAAGATGACGATAGTTTGTGGCAGGAAATTATAGCGACGAACATCGAGTATCTTTCCGCCGGCTACATCAGGAACTTGGTTGAAAACAATGTCAAGGTTGCGAATCTTGCAACTTTGGTTGCGGAGAAATTCATCCATTTGGGCTTAGTTGAAATTGCGAAAGTGGATGTGACGGCGAACGCTGTCGGTGAATTGGATTTCACCCAGACATCGACCAGCACACCGTCGAGTCCTCAGTACTTGTTCCAGTTGAGCAATGTCGCCGATGCGAAGGGAGTGAGTTTCTTGACCGATCTCCCATCCTTCGCAGGAACATCGGATTTCTTCCTGGGTGCGTCCTCCTCGCAGTTGTTGAATGAATATTCGTTTCAGCAAAATTTGGGGCGCTCTTACGGAGTGTTCATCACGAATTCTGTAGAGTTGGAAGTTCAGGGAATTGAGACTCAAGATCCTGCAGTTCCTGGCGATTTAGAAACCGACCGTCCGAATATTTATGTGCAAACCTTGACGGGTGACATCAACGTTACTGGCTCGATCAAAACACAGTCGAGCAATGTAGAAAATGGCGCGATTGTTTTGGTTGCTGGCGAGCAGTTGAACATTCAGCCAGGTGGCGAGTTGGTCACAGAGCAAGTGGCTGATGCAAGTGCCATGCAGCGTGTCTTGTATGACTTCCTCACGGCCAACGCATACAGTTACGATGAATTGGGCGGTCCCCTCATTACCACAAAGTTCCTCTTTCCGAACAATTACCCGTATATTGCTAGTCCGCTGGCCTCCAAGTTCCACACCATTGCAATGAGCTTTGGTGGGACAGGCGAAATTGGCTTCCAATTTGTCGTTCAATATGGAGATGCAAGTGCTGATTGGAATCTGGGTGTCGTACGCACCTTCGCAGACACTGGTGATGTAGCCGCTTCGAATTTGATCGTGGCAGGAGGCTCAAAACCGATTGTGGCTCACGTGGAGAGCCTTGGCCGCGTTGCGACCTTTGTGCGAAATGCGTCGACCGAATCGGAACAATACTACTATTCGGCGAGCTATTTGACGCAAAATCCATTGGTCAACAGTACGGTTATTTTGCGACGTAGTACGGACTTCTATTTGTTCGGCAATGGCGGTACTGCAGACCTGGCAACCGTGGTTGATACTACAGTTGCCGAAGACAATAGTCAGTCCTTGTCGGGAACCGTTGAGCCTCCAGGTATGCCATTACCTATCGACATTCAACCATTCTTATATGTGGAGCCACCACCGGCCGAAATAGCACCTTTTGAAGCAACATTTACCGCGCAGAACGTCGATTACGATGAACCTCGCCCCATTTTGCAAGGGGAAGTTGAAGTTGCCATTTTCCAAGTCAATTTTGATGATAACAACGAAAATGGTCAGGTAGACGAAGGTGAAGAGCCAACCGCAGACCAGATTTTGGACGAAAAGCAAAAGCGAATTATTGCTGAGTCCAAAGATGTGAAAGGCCCCGTGGCTCCAACACAAACTCAAATTCGAAAGTGGCAAACGGAGTATGAAGAAGATCCAACCAAGACAGCGGGAGCTTACGCTGTCATTGGGACGGATCGTATTCGTGGTCAGGTTGTATTTGGCACCTTTATTCTGCGCGATACTGCCAATGAGGCAAATGACTCAGAAAAAGACGTCGAACTGAAGCCGAACAATCCGCAACCTGAAGATGGGGCTGCCATGGACGTGGTGCCTTCGGATTGGATGAACTCCTTTAAGGAAATTTGGTCGCAAGAATATGTTCAGGCTGGCAGTTTGTGGTTGCAGTCGATTGTGGAGGGAGAAATTTCAACAAAATCGAATGCAAACAATTCAGAGGTATCGCAACTGGACGGCGAGACAGGTGATAATTCGGAAGCTTCTGCAGCTGCCATCGCAGCTGGAAGCGTCCTTTGGCTCAATCGCTTCCGCGCTCGAAAAGATCAGGTTGCTAACACGACTGACTATTCCCAAGACGCGCGACGTCGACGAAATGCACTTCGGTAAACCTTGTTGGTGAAAACTTCGCCGGACGGTTTGTGATAGTGTCGTCCACGATGGGCCAGATGATTTGAGTGTTTTTTGACTCGTTTCATGGAATGATGCGCAATGGCAAAATGTCCCTGGTGCGGCACAACAATTGCAAAGTTCTTTTTGGATCGAAAATGTCCAAAATGTGGTGAGCAATTAGGCGATAGTAAATCGATCTCTAACGCAACCTTGGCGACAATTGAAGGGGATAGCCCGCAGGACGCAATCGACAATTTTGAAGGCAAGCCCAAAAGCAAGAGCGATACGATTGGTACGGTCGATATCGAGCAAGCTCCTCCCCCTGCCCCAACGATGGAAAAAGATAGTGAAGCGACGGTCGACATTGAAAACTATGACCCGCGCACTTTTTCCAATGCAGACGGAAACTCGAGTAAATTTAGCAAAGCAGGTACGGTCACAGGCGATCAAACCGTTGATCTCGACGGGACTATTGATCTCGCCGGGACGGTCGATGTTGCTGGGACGGTTGATGTTGATGGGACGGTTGATTCGACCAACATGCCCCAGCATGACAGTGCGGCAACCGTGGACGCGGGATCTTTGCCCAAAGCCGAAAGCGATATGACCTTGGATGCTCCGGCACCTCCGCCGGGGTCAGGATCTAATGCGTCTGGCTCAGGTCACACGATGCATGCATCCATTGGCTCTGTGGCTTCGAGTAGTCTTTACAAGACGGCTGAAGTTCAGCAGATTTGGGAACGTGCTGCCGGATCTAGTGCAGATCCAGCCCATACTCTTAACAAGGGACCTGTGCATGTTACCGACTCTGTATTTGAACGTATCAGCGTCCGAAATCTGAACCTAAACCCAAATGTGGTTGCGGACGAAGCGGATTATCATATTCGCACCGAGTTAGGACGCGGCAAACAAGGGGTTGTTTATGCCGCGAAACAAAAGGGATTGGGCCGCACTGTAGCCATTAAGTTGGTAATGAAGGGAGCGGCTGGAAGTGTTGAAAGAGAAAAACTTAGCCGTTTCGTGCGCGAAGCAGAAATCACGGCCGCACTGGATCATCCAAACATCCTTCCGATTCATGAGTTAGCAGTAACAAGTGGCGGCGAACTCTTCTATTCGATGAAAAAAGTGGAAGGTAATGCTTGGAATGACATTATCGATGAGAATACAAAGACACTAGAACAAAATGTCGACTATCTTCTCAAGGTATGTGACGCGCTTGCATTTGCTCATTCGAAGAAGGTGATTCACCGCGATTTGAAGCCCGGTAATATTATGATCGGGGACTTCGGTGAGGTGCTGGTTGCTGACTGGGGTATGGCGGTCGATTTGAGCAAGACGGAGAACTTCAAGCCAAGTCCTCAACAGAAAGATCCATTTTCGTTTGGCGGTACTCCAGCCTACATGTCCCCTGAGATGGCCAAACATGATTGGCCCAGAATTGGACCTCGCAGCGATATCTATCTGTTGGGCGCCATTCTTTACCATTTAGTAGAAGGCCGGCCTCCGCGTGATGGACGTACGGTCTATGAAGTGTTGGAACGTGCGCGGTCCAATTTCTATTTTCCTGTCAAAGAAGAGTCTGGTCTGATCGCCGTCGCTCTCAAAGCAATGGCCACTTCGCCATCGGATCGCTATGCGACGGTCGAGGAATTGAGCGATGCCATTCGTGAAGTGAACAAACACGCTGAAAGTGCACGCTTAAGTGAAGAATCCGACGCTTTGCTGTTGGATGCACAAAAGTCATCAGACTACGGAAAATTCAACGAAGCGATTTTCGGCTTCCGTAATGCGATTCGCTTATGGGAAGACAATAAGCCAGCCAAGGTTGGTTTGAAACGAGCTCGCTTAGCCTATTCAGAAAACGCCCTGTCACGCGGTGACTTTGATGTTTGCTTGGAGACATTGGATCCCAAAGAAAGCGATGAAAAAGAGCTTTACAATAAAGCTAAGGCGGCTCAGGAGGAAGCTCGTTCGCGTGAAGTTCGCTATCGTCGACTGCGCCGTGTCAGTGCTGTGGGGGCAGTCGGGGCACTGACCATTCTTAGCGGTTTGAGTTTGTGGTTGTGGTTCTCCATCGATCAAGTGCGAATGGCCCGCGACGATGCGAAAGAATCTGCTGAAGAAGCAATCAAGGAACGCAACAACGCAGTCGCGCAAGAAAAGCTTGCCAAGGAAAATGCACAGAAGGCAAGCGATAATGAAAAGAAAGCGTTAGATAATGAAAAGCTAGCGCGAGCAGCTGAGAAAAGTGCCACAGACGCTGCGAATAATCTAAAGATTTCTAATGAAAAGCTTGAACAAGAAACAAAGGCCAAAGAGGCCCAGAGGAAATTAGCAGAACAGAATGCGATTGAAGCACTGCTAAGCGAGCGAATTGCCAAGTTGGGTGGATATCAATCAAGTCTTTTGTCAGCCTACAACTTGGCTCAAAGCTATAACGTGCGACGCAGCAACGCATTGTTGGCGGAAATTCAAGGCCTTCAAGCTGGGATGTTGCTAGGGGCAGAAAAATCGACTGATACTAATAATGTTCAACCTGCCGCGCTGGACGAGCGACTACAGCAAGCTCCTCCTTTGGTATCTTGGCCCTATCGTCGTGTAGCCGCTCTAATCGGACGCGATATTCCACAGTTTGATTGGGGACGTAAAGCGAGCTGCATCGACGTCGCAGCCAATGCGCCTTTTGCCGTATTAGGATCGGCCGAAGGAAAAGAGAGTATGATCCAAATTGTCAAAATCGAAGACGACCGTCTCGAACCGGTCAACGATTTGAAACTTCCTTTCGAACGCTCGATTGTATCCGTGGCAATTTCTCCCGACGGCAAGGAAGTTGTTTTCATCACGGCAGGGTCGGATAAAGCAGAACCGGGCGTATTTAGTTGGGACATTGCTACCAAGCAGGTCAGTCCGATTGCATTCCTTAAAAACCGAGAGTTTCGTTGGTCCGCATTCAGCCCTGATGGAAAGCACTTTCTGGTTGGTATCAATGGTGGCATCTATCGTTGGCCCCGCGCCGACAAACTTGATTTGAACAAGGTGAAACCTTTCCTTTATAAGTGTAGAGGATTATTGCGGAATATTCAGTTTTTGGAGTCTGATAACGAAATACAGCGTGCGATTTGTACGGCCATTCAAAGTGTGGATACCAAGGGGACCACCAGTCTCGCGTGCTACGAGTTGGACCTGAAATCGGAGAATTTGACTACGTTGCAAATACCTGACGAGCTTTCCTCTCAAGCTACTGTCGCTACCGTTATTGATGCCAACGGGCGAATTTGTTTGGGAACCGTAGAGGGACGACTACTTTTGCTGGATCGAGGCAAGCAAGAGGGGGGCCAAATCGAATTCAATGTCGTTGGCGAATTGACGCCTCGAGTGCATCAAACAAAGATCTTGCATATTCGCCCGCATGGCAGTGATGCCATGATCACCATTGCCGAAGATAACGCGATTCAACTCTGGCGGAAGTCGGTGGGGACCCAAACAACAACCGTTGGCGCGAACGAGGCGAATGTTGCCAGCTCTTGGACCTATGAACGACCACTGGTGGGTTTGCCAAGCTTAGCCGTCGATGGTCGATATTACAAAAATGGCGAACATGTCATCGCTCTTGATCAGAGCGGCATTTGTATTGACTGGGACCTCAAGAAGCTTGCTGCTCGACAGCGAATGGATGCACCCGAGTCGGCTAGTGGTATCGTCGCTGCTGGCGGACAGGGCGACACCGGTAAAAATTGGTGGATCGACCAAGAAGGGGTATTGCGGGTTTGGGGAACGGGCGTTGATCCACAAGAAGCTGGTTTGCAATTTCCGGGACACACGCCCAAGGCTGAATTCGTTGATCTTGTGACGTCAACCGAAAGTGATCGCACCGTGTCGGTCGCTCGCTTAACGGAAAAGAGTACGCCATTCCGAAACACTTCCGAAACAATGTTGGAGTATTGTGTCTGGGAAACTTCCAGTGGAAAAATGCTCCATCGCTGGACGCGAATCAGTGACAATTCGGCACGCGTTGCAATTGTAGACAACGGAAAAAGATTGGTTTGGGTTAATTCGCTGATAGCTTCCATTTGTGACTTAGACGGAAGCAATGAAAAAATCTTGAAGATGGGCGAGCGAAATATCAACGCTGTAGAAATCGTTGCTCACCCGATTCAATCCAATTTGCTGACTTTAGTAGGAGATAAAGCGGATACATACGTGGTTGATTTAGCCGCAAACGACACCGTGGTTGCGTATAATGCCGAGCTAGCCGAGCAAGTTGCATATGCACTAACCCTAAAGGCGCAATGGAATCGCGCGGGTGACCGGTTGTACATTTTAAGAACGGGTTCAGAGTCTGGCGTTCGGGCACTTGCTTCTCTTGGTTGGCAAAGCGGTACGCTCAAGGCTGGTCCCGAATTCACGGATCCACTTCAGGGATTGAATTTTCCAGGTACCCAAGCATTCAAACATGGCGCAGACCTCAATGTGGACACAGGTCCAAACGGTCAAGATGTCGTGCACTGTGCGGCTCGTTATCCCTTTAAGGACAGCAACGATAAGGGAGCGGAAACCTGGGTGGCCAAGGTCGTTTTCGACGAAGCTGGCAAGGGACAAGTAGAGGTTACAACTTCCCCTGTGAAGGTGTGGTTAACGCCAGATTCAAAGCCAATGGCTTTGGATGATATCAGTTTGAAATTTGGAACGATTCGCCGCAGTTTTTCCAAAGTGATCTTTGACAATCAGAATCAAGTGATTGCAGCTATGGATTTCCGAAATAAGAACTTTATGGCGGCAATAGCAAATGTAAATGATCCAAAGGCAAGTTTGAGACTTTATGGGCGCACCGGTTGTGTAGCAGCAAGTGGTGATTCCACCGGCGACAATTGGTTAACGCTACATGATGAAGGCGAAGTATGGTCCGCTTCTCGAAACGCCGATGGAACGGTTCAATGGTTGCCGGTCCCTAACATTGCTATGAAGTCCCAGGGCTTTACCAAAATCGATGGTGTTGTGCTGGCACCATTCGGTAAGAAGTTTACGGTTACCGGGCAGGTCAATGGCGTACCGAAAATAGCGCTGGCCGATTTAACAACCAATGCCATTGTAAAATCTTGGGATGGTTATTCGGTCGTCAGTTGGCATCCTTCCGGTGAACAACTTGCGTTGGGCACTGTGGATGGAAACATCAAGATCGTCAGCCTTGGAAATGGAAATGAGCAAGATGGTAAAATTGCAATCGATGCTGTTTCAGTGACAGAGCCCACTTTGAAGCGATTGGCTTGGTTCAGAGAAAATCTTACGATTCGACAACAAGGCGTTGAAGCTCGGTGGTACGTTCTGGCACAAATCGGTGACCGCAACCTGCAGTTCTATTCGATCGAGTCCGGCTCTGATGCTCAGAACTTTGCACCGATAACTCTCGATGCCAAGATATCGGCGATCGCTTGCTCGTCTATCGACAATACGATCGCAGTGGGAACTTCCTTTGGCAACATATCAACTTGGTTTGCGAGTCCGTCCATCGACAAACAACCTCGTGAGTTGTTTAGCATTGACGCTCATCGCGGATCGATTGTGAGCGACATCAGCTTCTCCAAAGATGGATACACACTGTTCAGTGCTGATGCTCCGGAGGCAACGACATTTTCAGTCAGTCGTGGTCGCGTATTTGGTTGGGTATCTATCCCGCTGCCAGAAGAAAATGTCCAGCCGCTAGCTCGCAACTAGCGGGCTTTAGGGCTGTTTGGCTGGTGGCTTCTCTTTCGTTTTGAGTTTCAGTTCTCGGGTGATATTGGTGTTATCGCCCGAGACATCGATCTTCTCGGACACTTCGTATTGCGTGGAGCCCGCACTCGAAGTGGCGGTCACCTGATACGAGCCACTTGGGATGTTTTTGTAGATGAAGACATTCCGCCCATTTTTCGAACTGTAGCTCCGACCGTCCATCTTTAATTCGACTTCACTCGATGGTGTACTTCCCGAAGTATTTTTTACGACAACCGTTAGCGTGTAGTTCTTGGCTTTCGAGGGCATTCCCTTATCAGGGACACCGCTATTCGCATCGATGGTGAATTGTGGTGAAGTATTCTTGTTTTGGATGTTGCCCGCATAGTCGACGGAACGTGCGACAAAGCGAATGTTGTTGATCCGTTCTGGCGGAACTTTGTATTCAATACCAGCAGACTGCGATTCTTTATTGAGAAGTCCTTTCCCCTCTTTGATGGCCTCGTCGTCTTGATAAAGACCATCATCATTGAGATCGATTCCAAAGAAGACTTCCTTAATGGGAACATCTCCACGACCGTTACGAGGCAAACTTAGAACAACTTGGTAGGTTTGGTTTTTGCTCAATTTGGGGTCGAAAACAATCGAGTTCCCTTCGCTATCTTTGACATCTATGGTAGAGGATTGGGGCGGTTCGCGGTCGACAATGATTGTTTCTGATTGAACGAGCTGATTTGTGGTAACATCGCGACCTGTGACTAGATCTAGTTTTTTCCACTCATCAGCAAAAAGCTGTAGTTCGTAGACCCCAGGCTGCTCGAACGAGTTTTCGACATCAAATTCCATTTTCAACGGCGCAATAACATGCTTTAGTTGCAATGTTCCGCTTGAATCAAAGCGGACTTTGAATTGTCGTTGAACTTGTTCGTAGAAATGATTGAGGGGTTGGGCTTGATTGCGTGTTGAGTCAAAGATTCGCCAAGCCACAAATGCTTGTTGGGCAGGGAGAACCGCGTTGATTTTTCCTACCAACATCGATTTGCGGAGGTCTGCTTCCGAATTGATCAGTGCCCACTGGCTTCCTTCAGAAGAATTTTCGTCGGTCAATCGCACCAAAAGAGATGGTGGAGCCTGAGTGGGGGCAGCGGACGTGCCCGAGTTTGGCTTACCCGATTGTATGTCCAGCGATTCTAGCTGCGCAAAAACTTCGGGTTTACGAATGGGTTGAGGGTCCAGTCCATTTTGAAATACATACGACGCCTGTTTAGGAAAAGCACCAAAGGAGATGTGAGCAATGAACAGGTCATCTTTGATTTTGGAGATGGGAAGTTCACGTCGAACCGGTTGATCGAGATCAAAAGAGAAAGACTGACGATCTGTAAGTGATGTGCTGTTACGGGCTTGAAACTCAATTTGGATCGGTACTTTGGGTGTCGCGGCGAGATTTCGCAAAGTTTCGGTCGCATCAAACGAAAGCAACAGCTTGCCATTGTCATCGATGAAGAAGGGAGGGACTTCCGTGAGGCAGCGCAATGCTTGGTTCGATGTAAATGGATCGTAAGTATCTAACGGAATCCAGACGAAAGTGGTGTCTGCTTGACCCTTTATTTGATCATTTTCATCAAGTTCCTTCAGTTCACAAATGAGGCCATAGGGAGCATCTATTTCGGGAACGTCTGAAGCGGGGATACTGGCAGGCGAAGCAGCGTTTGTTGATGCCGCTGGCTTCATGGCATTAGCAATCAGTGAAGTCAACGAAATGGTTTCGTCTGCTTTGGCTGAAATGGTCAATGGTTGCGGGAGCAGTTTCTTCCAGTTGCTCACTTTTGCCAGTAAATCGTTTTTGGTCCAGAGCGCACGTCTCTCTGCATTAAAAGCTGTCCCAGGGACAACAATGCCCTGACGAGGATCATCGACTTGATAAAACTGAACGATGGCCTTCCGCGAGATCCGGCTACGGTTGTAAAGCGAGAGTTCATAACTCAACGGAATCGGATCACCTTGCTCATCTACCAGAGCTGCCCCCAAAAGTGGCTCACCAGAACTCAGCTTAAATTCTTGTGTGGTCCCCTGGCGCGTGGCTTGCAACACAAATTCATTTTGTAGCGGCCATTCGACCCCCATCCGGCGTTCAAGGTTAGTCTCCCCCGCATCCGCGTGTGTCGAATCGGTGAGTTTAAGATTAATGATTTTGGGCAAACTTACGTCATCTTGTTTTTGAGCAGAGGCCTGGAAACTGATGGTCCCATTGAGAACACGCACGGTATGCAATTTGTCCCAGCTCAGATTTTGGCCAGCCTGTTGGACACGCATCGTCTCGTCGGATAAGCCTGATAGGAGTACAGAGAGTTCGTCGGGGGGAGGAGAGCCATCGCGGCGTTGTATTTGTAATGAAAACGTCTGAGGTGTGATCGTCCGAAGTAGAGTCAAAGTGGTGGGGTTGATCGTGGCTGACGTAGTATCAGCGAGTGTGACAAACTCGATATTTGAATCCAACGTTGGTCTAACAATGCAATGCAAGTCGCTGTCTAAAGCCGGCCGTAATACTCCCTGATTCGCCTGAAGGAATCGTGACGTGATAGCCGAGCTTTTTTCAAGAATATCTTTGGTGGTTAGCGAAGGCGCTTCCAGGTTTGTTGGGGGGAGTTTAGGAGAATCTCCCTTTTGGCAAAGACGCAACAGTTCAATGCGTTGTGCCGCCGTGAGCTGAGCAAAGCGAAGCAGTAGTCGGCAGCGATGATGCAATTGCCAAATAGTTAGTTCAGCGTTTGTTTTGAGTCGTTCAATTTCGCGATCAATAGCGGTTGAATTGTTGGTGGTTTGGAACAACAAATTGCGCGACTGATCGAGAGTGGCAATCGTCTTGTTCTTGTCTTCGAGTGAAGCTGAATTCGGGTTTTGTTTCAATTGCTGCCATAACTCGTCTGCATCCAGTAGAAAGGCAATGTGCTTCCTTGCTGTTTCTGAAAGCTCGTTGGCGGTTGAAGCATCCTGATTAGGATACGACGCAATGAGACGAATCCAATCGCTACTGTAATTGCCGTCGCGAGCCAGTTCACGTGATAGCTTCTTCGTCCGATCGTAGGTCAGATTTGTGGCTGGACGGTAAGGATACTCAGGGCATTCTTCTGGGAGTTTGGCGACATCAAACAGCCAGGCACGAGAATACGGGGCTTGAAGAAATTGGCTCCAAGCGTTTGCAAAACCGACAGGTGCTTTCGATGTTGGACCAGATTGCGGATCGATCCAAGAATTAATGTCGGTGGGAAAGTTAGGGGGACTATCGGCGGAGGTTAACCAACGAAATTCGAATTTGCGGAAACGAGTCAATTCTTGATGCCAGCTATAGGGAGCAAAATCCGTGGGCCAATAAGTAGCTGATGTTTGGAATAGCGATTCGGTTTGTTTCCACTGATTCTGTAATCGCTCCAGTTCCTTATTGAGTTGATCGCCATCGCCAGCGAGTGTAGAGTCGCTTGGAGGCTTGCTGGAAGAAGATGTTGCCGTTGACGAAGATGGAGTAGTCGCTTTCTTGGCTGCGATCTTTCCAAATTCAAAAGCTAGAGCTTTATCCGCAGATTTTGGGTCAAGCCGTTGTCCATTTCTAAGAATCACCGGAGATTGATATGAGCCGGAACCCAGAGTTACATAGCGATGTACATGTTCGACAAAAGGGGAAAACGAAAAGCTCTCTGGAGTAGAATTGTCGGCGGGTTGTAGCTCATCGATCGCGCGATTTAAGGCAAAGAAGAACAAGGTGCTGGCAGGCGAAGTTCGATCTCGCCATCGAATATGCGACGGTTGAAAATCATCTTTGGCGGAGAGGATGATTACATCAGCATTCTTTCGAGAGCCGCTCGTCGATTTTTCTTGTGAGCCTGCATCGGCAAGTTTTCGCATGATTTCGAATGATTCGATCGGTTCTTGCAGTTGATACAAGTTCGAGACATCCAAGTCGGCATGGTCGAGCATCACTACGACCTTGGCAGCTGGTAGTTTGGAAAGTTCAGCGATCAACTTGCGCAAATCGACGAGTCCCGATGGAGTTGAATTGCGATCATCGTCGGCTGGGGAATAATTGGCGACAACCAAAAAAGGATTGGCGTTTCTGACGATGCAGTACCCGCGCAGATAGAGAAAGACGATATCGTTTTGTTTCAGTTTGGGGAGTTTATCACGAATCGCATTCTCGATCGCTACACTCGTGGCACGGTCGCCTTGAGTGGAATCGGGGGGTGTGACGTCGACGATTTCCGTGGCATTGATCTTCTTTCCAAACTCATTGATTTCATCGTTGGAGACAAGAACCAAAGGATAGACGTCGGAGGAATCTTGATTGGCGATTTGCAGGTGCAATAGGTAGGTGTCTGGTGCTTTTCCAAAGTTCAGAAGGAGCGATCCAAACCAATAAATGGTGGCGAAAAACAAGGCGCTTACCACTAAGAGGTTAAACACTCTGTGGCTGCTCCGCGGGGCTTGCTTTTTTGCCGACCAAGTATGTTTGCCAGATGGTCGAGATGCTGGATTCTGAGCCATAGTGCCACTTTAGTGAAAGATTTTCGAGGAAAGTCCGAAGTACCTGCGATTCGAGGTCAAGCGGGTTTCATTCCCTATTGCGCAATCGTATTGCAACCGAGTTGTCGATTGATATGATGGGGGCATTGTAACACCTACTTTCGGAGCCCGCCAAGCAAGGGCTTGTCCCTAAAGTTACGAAAAAAGAATCCATGCCAAACTTGCCGGTTCACTGGTATGAAGGGATGTTCCTTCGTCCTCATCACTTTCAAGCGTCGGACCGCTACTGGCATGAGGTGCTACGCAACCACTATCAACATGATCATCTTTTCAATTGGGGCTTATCCCGAATCAAGATTGAAAAGGCATCGTTGGGTGCTGGTGTTTTCGAGATCGTAGATGTCGCCGCTCGATTTAAAGATGGGACGTTTGTTGACATCGATCGACTTCGAGTTGATTTGAATCTGCGTCTCAAGAGCGTAGGAGCAGATAAGAGCTTGGCTGTTTATTTGGCAATCCCCGAGATTCGAATGGGGGATAGCAACGTCACTCGAACTGCAGCCAGCAAAACTCGTTTTGAAGAAGTCAATGGCGATTATCCCGATGAATCGCAAGGAGCAGGCATCCAAAACATCGCCTTATTGCGAAGCCAAGTGCGTATCGCTTTCGAAACAGAAGACTTAGCTGGATTGCAACTGTTAGAGATTTGCAAGGTTCGACGAGAGGCGGGGCAGCAAGCTGCTTGGAAGATCGAGGAGAATTATTTCCCCTCCACCTTGGCCGTAAACGCCTGGCCCGATTTGCAATCTTTGGTGCGCAGGATCTACGATTTGATTGGCGAGCGTTTGACTCAATTGAGTCGCATTATTGAGAATCGAAATATCAACTTCGATTCGCAAACACCGGGTGATGTCGAAAAACTGATGCTTATGCACGCTCTCAATGAGGCATACGCAGAACTCGGATTGTCGGCACTGACATCCGGCATCCATCCCTTCGAAGTTTACTCGACTTTAGTACGCATCATCGGGCGATGCTCCATTTTTGGCAGCAACCGCATAGTGCCCCGTATCCTGCCCTACAATCATGACGAATTGCAGCCGATCTTTTGGTGGGCGTGGGAGCGTATTCGCGAACTCATCTTCTTGGTTCAAGATGAGCCGTTGCAGGTATTCCCGTTCGAGGGAAGCGGCTTAGGGATGTCAGTGACATTGCCTGCCGAATATCTTTCCAATGATTGGGCTTGGTATTTTGGAATTCAGCCTGTCGACATGAGTCCCACAGAGTTAGCTCGTTCCGGCATGTTGCAGGCCTGGGACTGGAAATTAGCCGCAGCTGACGATGTTGAACGAGTCTTCAAGGAGCGATCCCGAGGCTTCACGATTGTTTCACCAAGCAAGACGGAAGCTGGTTTGCCATCGGTGTTGAAGGATCGTCGCGGTTGGCTATTGTGGGCGATAACCGAAGACCCTATGTGGGATCGAGCTCGGTTGACGTTTCGAGTTGCGGTGCGTGTCAGCGAAAAACAGATTGCGAATCTCGATACTTTGAATAAGAGTAGAAGAATACTGCTCACCATCAACTACAAAACTTACGGTGTCGAAATGGCGTTGTTTGCTGTACGAAAACGCCTGGGCTGAAGTCTCGCTTTCGATCGTGCCCCACTTCTATACGTTTAACATTAAGGTCGAGCCGATATGGAAAAACTGTACTGTGAAGCGGTGGATCCCGTATTTCTCGGAACGCTCCAATTTTTGCGAAAGATTGATTCGGGCCAAGTGGTTCCGTTGGCAGATGCTCGGACCACGATCAAGCAATTGATCGAGCAAGGCGAACGCTTGATCGGTCCAAAACCTGAGTGGAAATTGATTAAGTACGCACTTTGTTGCTGGGTCGATGAGGTTTTTACGTATTCGAACTGGGCCGATAAGGACCTTTGGAAAGAGAAGTACTTAGAAAAAGAGTTCTTCGGCGAACGTATCGCGTTTCACGAGTTTTTCGAAAAGGCGAGCGAAGCGAGTGCGGCCGCTCATACCAATGCGTTAGAGGTGTATTACCTGTGCGTCGTACTTGGATTTCGAGGTGTGTATCGCGGTGCCGATCAACCACAGCGTATTCAAGAACTCGAACGACTTAATTTGCCCAAAGATCCTGCCGAATGGTGTCGAGAAACGGCTCGGTCATTAAAAGCTCGTCATTCCCTCCCACCATTTTCTGAAACAGTTCGTCCCTTGCGAACCAATGAAGCCCAGCAAGGGAAACAGCAGTTGCTTTTGTCGGCTATCCTCACAGCACTATTGGTCGCGGTGGCTCTTGGTGGCTGGTATTTTGCTTGGCAAAAACTGCGGCCCCCCGCAGAAGCAACAGAAGAAGTTACATGGTTTAATGCAGCCGTTTCTTCTCGCACATCTTAATGGGAGATGACCTCTACAGTGCACTGCGTGCGCTGAACGGGGCACGGTTTTTCTGACAGGTGTTTTTCGCGGCTTCAAGGCAATCCAGAAAAGACTCAAGTTAAAATCATGTTCATCAATTCGATATTATCCTTTTTGGATGCCATGATCTCCCCATTGCGAAGTGCGTTCCACTGGTTCGCGCAATGGGTCCCTGGAATGAAGCGGTTCGCTGATCTGCCTCTTCCTTGGCTGGTTGCCTGGACGACCTTTCTAGTCCTGATTGTTCTCGTAACCGCAGATGTCATGTTATTCATCTTTGGTGATGAGAATCTTCGCAAAGATTATGGTTCCTTGCTTCCATACTTTCTGGTTCTTATTCCAGTCATCACTGTTTTGGCCTACTTTTTGACCTATTTGCTAATGCAAAAGGAGGTCTCACGGTATCCAGACATCGATATGCAATGGAATGAAGGGATGCAGCAACTCGCTCAGCAAGGCATCGATGTCAGCGATACGCCCATCGTGTTGATACTCGGTGCAGAAGATGGAAAAATGGTAGGCCAATTAGCTGATTGCATTGCGGGAACATATCCCGTGAATACAGCAGCCAATGCTGGTCAAGGACTCGCTTTTCTTGCCAATCCCAATGTGATTTATGTTTTCGCCAATGGTTGCAATCGTCTCTCCAAATTGTCGTTAAATCGGCAAACTGCGACAGTCACCACGACTACGGAGCGATCGATGCCTAAACGTGGAAGCCGGGTCGCGACGGCCACGCTCGACAACGACGCATCCATGGATGAGCGAGCGACAAGCGACTTTGGTGAAACGGGACTGGAAGCGATCGAGCCACGTAGGGTTCCCAAATTCGGCGGCAGCAAAAATCTGGAAACCTTGGAAGAAGATCCAGCGATGGAAATGGTGGCCACCCCGGTTAATATCGTTGCGGGCGTTGAAGCCAAGCTCAACGCTGAGGAGCAAGCGCTCTGCAGCGATCGGCTGCAATATTTGGCGACTCTGATTTGCCGAACAAGACAACCTGTTTGTCCCGCCAATGGAATCTTGGCGCTTTTGCCATATGAGTTAGTTGAGATGAGTGCTGCGGCGACGCAGTTAGCGTTGCAAGAAGATATGCGTGTATTGCAACAGCACCTGCGTGTTCGAGTTCCTGCGATCGCCTTGGTCACAGAAATGGATAAGCACGAAGGTTTCTTGGAGATGATCGATCGCTTAGGACTGGATAAGGTTCGATTTGCACGTTTCGGCAAAGGTTGCGAAACCTTAGGCGAAGCTTCGAAACCGCGTCTACAAGCCGTTGTCATGCATGCTGTTGCCAGCTTTGAAAAGCGAATTTACGAGTTGTTCGCGCGAGCTGAGGCTATGCGAAAGAAAACCAATGGCCGCCTGTTTGTATTTATGGCGCGGCTTCGTCAGAAATTTGAACAGAATCTAGCCGTGATTGTTGCCGAAGGATTCGGCCAAGATGAACCTGGTAAGGATCCCACCAACGAACCCATGTTTTTCAGCGGATGTTATTTTGCCGCTACGGGAGATTCGCCAGAGAAGCAGGCGTTCGTAGCAGCTGTTTTCGAAAAACTTATCGAGAATGATGCCGGGCTATTGGAATGGAACTCAACGGCACTGAAGGAAGAGCAAGGCTATCAACAGGTTACCAATTTTGTCATGGCAATCGGTGGCCTTGCCCTCATGGCCCTGCTTGGATTGGCCGTTTGGGTTGTTTGGCAACTTGCGTCGACTGGCTAGAATTTGTGGCTTGCGTGGAGTTTTTCGTATATCGTCCATGCCCTAACATCATTTCGAGTGGGGACACAATTGGTTGGTTCCCCTGAGGTAGTGGGTTTTTGTTTGTTTTGGTTGGTTGAGGCAAACTTTAGCGATAAACGAGAAATGTCTGATTGAAGAAGGGCTCTCTCTGGAAACCAGAGAAGTGGATTTTTCTTATGTTCGGACCCGAATCAAAAAGCGTTGTGTGACGAACGGATTGCTTGCAAGGATTGCAGCAATCCTGCTCAATCCCCTACCACGCTTTGTCGGCCGGGCTGACAGGACGAAACCATGGCTCCAAATACTCGAAAAGTTCAATCTCGGTTAGGACTGAGTGTCCTGGTACTCGCTTGCACCGGCTGTGTGGTTCCCAATCCGCCGGTCCCAACGATTTGGCAACGCTTGGGAATACCTCAGGCCGAATCAGCATTCCGTTCTGGGGTTTTGAATCGCAGCGGCGATTATCCTCAGCTTGAAAAGAAGCCACCTCTACTCCCGATTTCAGATCCACAGAACTTAGCTTCAGAAAATCCACTTTTGAAGAATGCAGCTGAGATCAAGAAAGACAAAGATCTGAAGCCGCAGAAGATCAAGGCCTTGAAGTACTTGGCGAGCGTTGGATGCGTTTGCCCAAGTGAAAAAGACAAAGTCGAAGAAGCTCTATTGCAGGGCCTCAACGATTGCGATTGCGAAGTACGCTTGGCTGCTATGGAAGCGATTTGTGCTGCAATCCAGTCATGCGGACCATGCGGGCTTAACCCTTGCGGAAGCAGTTGCTGCACCGAAGCGATTCGCAAGAAGCTCGATGAAATGGCCAACAAGACCGACGATAAAGGTTGCTTTGTTGAGCCAAGTGCACAGCTTCGTAGAATGGCCGCAGCAGTCCTCGCTGCTTGCCCACCAGAAGATAAACCAGCCAAACCCGAAAAGAGCATTAAGGGCGAAGGCGATGAAGACAAGCCTGCAGGCGACGCTGAGCCTTCTCCATCCGATGCAGCTGACCAAGCTCTCGAAATTGAAGAAGAACCCGTACATGTGAAGGTCAGCTCTGCAGATTACGGCGACTTGGAAGTTTCTCCAGTTGTTTACCGCGCTTCAGTTACTTCAACAGGGGCTGCCGCATTCACTGAAGAGCAGAAAAAGAACTTGGTGCAGTGCGTGCGTGTTGATGATGCACAAGCGGAAGATCAAGTTGTTGTGATTCTACCCGGTGTATACAGCTTAGACATCGGAGCTAAGATGGTTGTTGTCGCTGACAACGCAGAAGTAACCATGGGCGAGATCGTTGCTGTCGATAGCAGCAAAGTAACGCTTAAGCTTGAGACCACCACTCAGAAGCAACAACTCATCAGCAAAGGCGCAAGTGTTGGCTTAGTTGCTGAATAGTTAAGCGTCTATAAACAACCGCAAAATAAGATCGCCCCCTGGATTCTCAGCAAGATATTCAGGGGGTGAGTTTTTTTGTTGGTCCCCTCCTGCAACATCGTTATACTGTGGCTGCCGTTTAACGAGGAGCAACGAAGGGGGGGGTATGTCTGGTTGGCGAAAAAAAGACTCAAATTCGAATTCTCGAGCGGACTCTTCGCGGCCTGCTGCAGGCAAGTCGAATGGAGATGCTTCGAATCGAACCAATGCGAGTTCTGCACCGACAAACTCGGAGCCCGCTTCTGCTTCGGGTGGTGGGTGGCGCAAAAATGATTCGCCAACCAAAGCCAATTCTGCTTCACCCGCGAAATCGGGTTGGCGCGGTGGACGAACTCCCGAAACTCGTCGTGGCCCCTCCTCCAAGCGACGGTGGTTACTGATCGGCGTCGGCCTGCTCTTTATTTTCTTTGCCGTCTGGTTTGTCGATATCCTCTTCAGACGCGAACAGCTTATAGATGTTGTCCTGTACCAGCGTGGAATCGATTCCTCTGAAATCGACAATACGCCACTTGGGCTGATGCCACTTTCACAACAATGGGCTAAGGCGAATCGCAATAACTGTCGTGTCACGCCATTTCATCAATACAAAGATGCGGAACGAAAGACCCCATTACTTCTGGTCGTGCAATCGGAAGTCGATGCTAGTCAGGTTAAGCAAGATGTTAAAGCGATTCTTGATGAGTGCTTGAAAAAGATTCGGGACAACAGCACGGTGATTGTGGTGCTTGATCTGTTTTCGACACCGAATTCAATTCCGATGCTCAACTATGCTGATCCAGCGCGCGGAATTGGACAGTACACCGATTACTATCAAGATGTTGTCAACGTTTGGGAGGAAGTACTTCAAACGGCTGAAGTAAAGTCTTCACGCAAGAAATTGATCGTGCTCGTTGCGAACTCAAACAAAAATGCGCAGGCTTGGAGTGCCCCTGAACTCAATGGCAGTGTGTTGCAGAACTTTGTTATCGACGCTTTAAGTGATCCTGAATGCGATGCCAACAACGATTACAATGTCACCTTGAAGGAGTTGGAGACCTTTGTCGGTCAACGAGTCGCTGATTGGGTTAACGCTCGTAGAGCTGCGATACAAACGCCCAAACTTCTTCTAGCTGATGAGAATCAACGCACCGACGTTCTCTATAAACGTTTCGCAGACAACTGGGTGAATCGCTTTATTGGCAGGCGTCGCAAACTGCAAACTCCAGTAAATGTTGCTATTGAAGGAAGTGGAATCGCGTCGGTACAACAGAATTGGAATAAGATTGATGCGCTCTGGGGAGAGTACGAGATACTACTGGATAAAAAAGTGTATCGTTGGGCCCCAGAACGGATGATGAGAATCGCGCATGGGCTCACCACGTTGGAGCATTTTTCGGAACGAGTCGACATTCTAAAACAAGCGTCCGCGGCCCGACTTTTCCGAACGGTTGAACTCGAACTTAAAGCTTGCCCCAAAACTCCACCGAATCGCATCGATTTTGAGTCGTTGGGAATGGATTTAGCAGCTAGCGGAAGTTCCCGACAAGAGTTGATGGAATGGGCGACATGGAATGGCAAGTTACCCAAATATCTTTCTGGGCCAGATCGTTCTACTGCAGCAGATGAAAATGCCACGAATACGTCGAGTTCAAAGTCCGCAGACGAACAGCCTAATGTATCGGCGACGGCAACGAATTCAACTGACAAAACAGCCAATGCCGACAAGGATGCAATTGCTTCCCCCGTATCGTCGGATTCAACTGACGACAAAGCTCAATTCTCTGCCATCGATCGCGGGCTATTAGTTTGGCAATCGATCCGCAATTTTCCTGAAACCAATGATCCCAATGACCTGAAGCAATTTCTTGAACTGGGTCTAAGAAATGTCGAATTAACTTCTCCCTCTCCAGCACTTCAGTTTTTAATGCTTCTGCGGCATGACTCCTATTGGTTCAAAACCACGGACGTCTTGGATACACCTACCAAGTTGCGATTTGGTCAGACGCTGGGACGCAGCATGGAACTGTTAGGTCAGTGGATGGAATTGGTCTTTGTCGAGCGACGGCCAGATGCGGTATTGAAGCTGAGCAATTCACTGGATCAGGTTTCGGTCGAGGTTCAGAATCTTGTCGTAGATTCGTGGTTAGCTGGACAGTTGCCAAGCGATGATGTGTTGGGAAACCTTCGGACGAGCTTGGCCAACGTTCAGGAGGGATTGAAGACCTGGGAAGATGCATACGATGCTCGAGACGAATTCTTTTTGTATCGCCCGTATCTGATTTGTTGGTTGGCCGCAGCGAGTGAGTTCGCCGATAGCTCGGATCAAAATGCGCTGAGCCAGTTAAGCGAAAAAATCAAGGATTACGACGATCTGTTAGGTAACTTCAGTAAGACGGCCGATCAAAAATTCGCCAAGCAATTGGTCGAACGTTGGGCCAGTCTTCGCGATGACTATAAGCGTTTGGGCTTGTCGAAATTGCCTGCCGATGGATCGATGCCATCCGAGGAATCTTTTGTATGGCTGCGTATAACTCGAAGCTTGCCAGTCGCGCTTGACGAAGAGGGGCGGCGCCAACTTCGCGAGAAGATGGTGGAGTACATTTCGGGAAAAGCTGACATCGATGTTGGTAAAGGAGACGGTGAAGGAAAAAGCGAAGCCAAAGCACGCCAAGTATCTAACGAAAAACGGAGTAGCTTCATCAGCGATCTTAGCGGTAAGTTTCCTTTGGATACCATGGTTCGACTGGGAGAAATGCCGCAGGATGATACTACGTCTCAATCTCGCTGGTTGAGAAGTCCACTTGCCTTGTTCTATCAAGCATCGTACCAGCAACCGAGTCAAGCCATCAGCGCACGTGACAAAGGCGATGAGTTATGGAGTGATTTAGTCCAGAAACACTCTCGATGGTTACAGCAGCTAGTTGTGACAAGGATGACGTGGGGCAACGGCAGTGTAAGTGTTGAAGCTCAACCCTACTTTCAACGGCTCGCCCGCGCATGTGGTGTCGTGGTTGGCAATACTGCGCCAGGCATGGACGCAGCAGATGAATCGACCAGCAATGCGATGTACCTACGACAGATCCTCAGCGAAACAACTGAGGCGGTGAGTAAATTCCGTTTTGATGTCAACGGAAATACGAAGTTCACGTATAACGCTGCCGAACTTCCGCCAGACGGTTTGCGTTATCCGATTAAATTGCAAAGCGGCAAACTAACATCGTGGGGAGCGGTTTCTGAGTTGAGTTGTTGGATCGAGGGTGGCAACACTTCTCAAGTCGCGGCAGCTTTTCGCGGGAAAACGGATGGTAGCGAGCCTTATAGCTTTAGTATGGCAAAGTTCATTGAATCTGGCATTCAAGGGAAGATCGCCGGTAGTTTTCGGGGGAATCAGTTTGGCCAGACGTTAATCATAACACCTGAGTCTCGTAAGTTTGTGGAAACAAATCTGCTGAGAAATACCAGCCCAGCCCGACTCACCGTTCAAGGCATCAATGCTCCCAAGCTCAATGTGGTCTTTGCCATCGACATATCAGGTTCGATGAACCAAGCTCCGCCGAATGCGGAAAAGACGTTGGGCAGTCGCTTAGGTCAAGCAAAAGCGATCATGAATGAGAGTATAGCATTGATCAAAAAAGAGTATTTGGATACTGGCATTGTAGGAGAGGTAAAGATCGGGTTGGTATTGTTTAGTGGCGATGTGCTCGAGCAAGAGTTGGTTGACATTCGCGACTTTAGGCCAGGCTTTCCTCCCAAGGGAAAAGGCGAGACACGTTTGGTCGATGGCTATCTAAAAGCGATTGAAATGGTGGCAAACCTCTCCGATGAAGAGTGTTTAGTCATTGGGATAACGGATGGAATGGACACATCGGATGGTGGTGGTACACAAGCCAAAGATGTGAATGTGTTTTTGAGAGAAAAAATATTGCGAGCGGACCATATTCAGTGCTTGCTGTTACAAGCTGCTTCGAAGCAAACGTTTGTAAAAGAAATGGTGGATTCAATTACCGATACTGAAAAGTTCTCGGTGGAAGGGACACGTAGTCATTGGAGTTCTCAGTGGGATAAGGCTCAGGAGAGTTTAGCCCAACTACAGCAAAACAGTAATGGGCGGTTTATTTGGTACAAAGAAGAAGAGATCAACTCCAAAAATATGATGGAGCAAATCAATAGCATCTTGCCTGGAACGCAAGTTGTTGTGGATGGTACGCTTGAGATCGCGGATAAGAGCATGCCGCTTTCTCAATATGCAACCTTACCTAATGCCATGTTACAGCCGCCGGCAAACCTAATACAAAATAAAGAGTTGCTGCAATGGAGCAATGGTATTGGTGGGTGGAGGGTCTCGGTTCAACAGCGAAACAGACGACTAAAGGGAGATGAATCTGGGCGAAGGGGTATAACGGCAAGCTATGGTCCATTTCCGATTTGGGGTGGTGAAAACGTTCAATTGATTTTTGATCAACGCAATGGTTCGCTATTTCGAAAAGATGATGATGAGCGGCCTGAAATATCCCAGCAAATGCGGAATGGTCAATGGATTGCACCGAGGCTACTCGAAGGGCGCGATGGTGTAAGTGTCAGCATCGATTTTGGATGTGAACCCTCAAAGCCAGTCGATAGACCCGAACTGATTTTCGTGGAGCAGATTCAAAATGGAGAAAAGATGCCGCTAGTAAGCGATTTTGTTTACAAGCTTAGCTTCAATGCCCAACATAGCGCGAGCTTTTTAGAAACGCCCGGGGAGTGGTTTGAACGAAAGACGCCAACTGAAAAAGTGCGAATGGACCATCGCATTTGGACCGTACAACGCTGCAGCGCTGTTGGGAACTATTGTCTGCCAACGATCGAACCCATTTCGCAGGTTGATAATCCCACCGGTCCGCTGGATTTGGGCAACATGTGGAGCAATCAAAAGGCGCCCGAAGTAACAGTTCGACGTTTTCCCATGCCCAATAGTAAAGGCGAGCAAGTCGAAATTTATTTGAGCGGTGAAAATGCAACAGAATGGTTCGTTGCTTTGGTAGGAAATGTCTGGAAAGACGTTCATGTCAAAACTGCAACGGATCGCACGTGGGTGAGAAAAGTTTATACCGTATCGGATGGGTATTTCGGACAACCTATCCAAGCAGTGCTCATCTCGGCGGATCAGTTGCGAACGCTTTCCGAGGAGAGCAGCGCGCGAAATGATGGTGCTGTAGAAATGTTCGAGTTTGAGAGCTTACTGGAGTCTTCTCGATAGCGTTATAGAGTTGGCTTGCTTGGAGGAAGTGTGGGTGGGGATGAAATGCAAGATTTCTCCCCTTGAGGTCTCGTATTTTCCTTTTTGGGTAGAAGGTGTTGTGTGAGTTACGGCAGTTCTTCGTCAGGAGATTCTTATTCGGAGCCGACGCTTGATGCGGTACGAGATCTGCTCTCCGACCAAACTGGTGTTGCGAAGCTCTCGGCCACTGAATGGAATAGGCTTCGTGATATAGCCCATCAAGCAGCTGATCAAGAGCTTGGTTTCCTGGAAACAACGACGCTGTTGGTGGAAGGCGTACTTTTATTGAGGCAATCTAAGCTCGTCCGCGATGGGGCTCGGATGCGAGGGATGTGCGCCCAAATAGCATCGACCTTGATTGGAGATCCACATGGTCGAATTCGCATGGTTGAGTTTCAAAGGCATTTGTTGAAAGAGCCGAAGCGGGGTTAGCCATGTCCGATAGCACAGCCGAACTGGTTTCAGAAGGACGAGCGTTAGTCCGCTCGATTGCGATCCGTATCTTTCGCAATATCCCCGTTCGCGTCGATTTAGATGACCTGATCGCTTATGGTGAACTGGGGTTGATGGAAGCTGCTCGCGATTTTGACGAGGAAAAAGGAGCACAGTTTACCACGTTTGCCTACTATCGAATTCAAGGTGCGATATACGACGGTTTGGCCAAGATGACGTGGACGAGTCGGGCTCGTTTGCGACGCATCAAATACGAGAGGGCGGCTAATGCCGTCATGATGCAGGATGCTGATGCGAACAGCAATAAAGCCTTGGGCGAGGAAGCAAGCGGAGAATGGTTTGCCAAAACGGCTCAGAAGCTCTCGACCGTTTATATGATGAGCGAGATGGACGATTCCGAGGGGGGGAGTTACGATTTTGAGGATCCTAACGGTGATGTCACCGGTCCGGTTTTTCATAAGGAAGCCAGCGATCAATTGCGCAAGGCGGTGGAAAAACTTCCCTACGCGGAAAAAAGATTAATCTCGTTAGTCTATTTCGAAGGCTATACTCTACAGGACGCTGGAGAACAGTTGGGATATAGCAAGTCTTGGACAAGTCGCTTGCATGCAAGAATTCTGGAAACGTTGTCCCGCGATCTCCAAAAGCTTGGCATCTCCCACCTATAAATCATTCCACTTACCCACCCCAATAAGCCAGCCATGACCTACGACATCACACTCGATATTGATAGTCTCTTGGCACCGATTTCCGAGAGTCTTCCCTGCGGTGAATCCCGCGAATCGAGTTCCAGCGTTGAATTATCGCGAGCCTTTTCCGTGGTGTTAGGGGAATGGCAAGCCGCTAAGAAAATGGAAAAGGAGTGGGCTGACAACCAACTACTTTTTGTAGGACGCGATGAATCTGCCAGTCACGCTGATTGGTCGCCAATCGCTGAAAAGGCTATTCAGTTCCTTCAGGTTCACTCTAAAGATGCTCGAATTGTGGCTTGTCTTATCGAATCGATGACAAGGCTTAATGGATTTAACGGATTGCATCAATCGCTATCGTTGCTCAGGCAGTTATTAGAACGCTATCCAGATGGTTTGAATCCGCGGCCAGAAGCGACGGAAGAAGCAGCGCCCTTCGATTCTATCAGCAGCAATTTGGATCGATCCAAAACCTTTTCGGATGCGATTCGCAAAGCCACATTGTCGAGTTCCTCAGAGTTTCGCGTTCTCAGTTTATTCGATCTTGAGCTGGCAAAATACTTTGATTCCGCAGATCTGGAACCTGAGATTAAGTCTCGACTAGAGGCAAGTGGGCAGTTGACCCAGAGTCGCTTCAGTCAGATTTTTCAGCGAGTACCCAAAGAAGATCTGTTGCAGACGCAGACCGACATCTTGGGGGCTGTTGAAGAAGCCAAACAGATTAACGAATTGCTTTCCAGATTGAGACCTGAGTCCGCTTCTGACGTTTCGATCAGCAACACCATGCGTTTGCTGGAAGAAATTCGAAGTTGGTTTACCGATTTGGCGGCCGGCAAACTGGCGGATAAGCCAGCTGCGACTGGAGCGACCGGGGGGGCAAGCAACACTTCCCAAGCCGGTGGAGCAGCTTCTCAAAATCCAGGTGCGAATCCCATCACTATTTTGGAGGGGCAATTGCAGAATCGCGAACAAGCGTTCGAGCAGTTGCTGAAAGTGGCTGAGTACTTTCGAAAGACCGAACCTCATTCACCCATTTCGTATTCGCTTGAGCAAGCAGTCCGTTGGGGAAGGATGCCACTTCCGCAGTTTTTGGAGGAAGTATTGCGGAACGACGAGGCCTTAAGCGAAGTCTATCGGCGTATCGGATATCGACCGAAAAACGAAAGTTAACGATCCCCCCCGGTCTCTAAGCTCGCGGGCCTAGCGTACATAGGGCCAATTCTATCGATTTGTCGAGCAAATTTAGTTGGGCAAGAAATTTGACTTTGGCATAGAAGTTTCGGATACTCTGTGCGATTGGATCGGTTCATGCGTTGCCTATTTTTAGCAGTAAACCGGTAATGCAAATTAACAGGCTGGCAGGGTTGCGGCACGCTGAGAGAAATTGTGTCACGTTGTTCTCAGCCCTCTGGCGATAGATCCTCTATTTATAGTTTTCGACTTTTCCTGTCCTCTGCGCAACAGATCATTTTGCCTTCTGTATTTTGATTTTGGAGTTATCGATGAGTTCGATCCACAGTAAGTTGAATCGTGTTCGAAAACCAATGGTTCATATTACCTACGACGTACAAGTAGGCGATGCGACAGAAAAGCGGGACATCCCATTCGTGATGGGTGTGCTTGGTGATTTTACCGGCAACAAACCTGGTCAAGCTCTGAAGCCACTCGCGGATCGAAAATTCATCGAGATCGATCGCGACAGTATCGACAACGTTATGAAACGTATGTCGCCCGGTTTGAGTCTAGAAGTAGACAATGAATTGGAACCGAATAAAGGTGGTGAGAAATCGTCGATCAAGGTGAATCTGAAATTTGAAACGATGGAAGATTTCTCACCTGCTAAAGTTGCTCAACAAATTCCAGCACTCAAGAACTTGCTCGAAATTCGTGGCAAGCTCCAAGACCTCTTACCAACGCTTGACCTTAGCGAAGATTTGGAAACTACTTTGGAAGATGTTCTGAAGAATACGGAGCATCTCAAAGCTCTCGCTCGTGAATTGGGAATTGAAGACAAGTCGTAAGAGTCGTTCCAACACCGCACAACTGAAAATTATCAGAGAATTGGAGAGCTCAACATGAGTCAAGAGAATAAAGAACAGCTGGCACAGGCGCAAAGTGTTACTTCAGAGGAAAAGAGTTTCCTGTCGGATGCAATCAAGGCAACCAAAAAAGAGGACACCACTCGCGCGAAGAGCTTGATCCAAGCTTTCGTCGAGGAAGCCAGCAAAGGAACGTTGAAGTTTGACAAGAACATCTCGCGTTCCATTCGCAATGCGATTGCAGGTATTGATGATGCGATCAGCAAGCAGTTGGCTACGGTGATGCACCATCCCGAGTTCCAGAAGCTGGAAGGTTCATGGCGTGGTTTAGAGTATCTGGTAAAGAGCAGTGAAACAGGGACTCAATTGAAGATCCGCGTGATGAATTGCTCCAAAGATACGTTGCGCAAAGATTTGGAAAAGGCCGTTGAGTTCGACCAAAGCGAAATCTTTAAGAAGATTTACACCGACGAGTTTGGGATGGCCGGTGGTGTACCTTACGGTGCGTTGGTCGGCGACTATGAGTTCACGAATCATCCGGACGACATTGCGTTGCTGCGAAACATCTCCGGTGTTGCAGCTGCGTCCTTCTGTCCATTTATTTCCGCATCCTCCCCTGCCCTATTTGGATTCAAGGATTGGCGAGATCTCAATAAGCCTCGAGATTTGGCCAAGATCTTTGATTCCGTAGAATACACGGCTTGGAACAGTTTGCGGCAAACGGAAGACTCACGGTTCTTGGTGATGACAATGCCACGTACTTTGGCACGTCTCCCCTACGGTGCCAATACGAAGCCTATCGATGAGTTTGCGTACGAAGAAGTTGAATTGGGGGCCGATGGGGAACCCAAGAGCATCGATCACAATCAGTATTGCTGGATGAATTCAGCGTATGTTATGGGGGCACGTCTTACCGATGCCTTCGCCCAATACGGCTGGTGCACGGCAATTCGTGGTAAAGAAAACGGTGGCTTGGTGCAGAATTTGCCTACCCACGTGGTGACCGGCGAAGATGGTGACAAGGAACTCAAGTGCCCAACCGAAGTCCCCATTTCAGATCGTCGCAATCCAGAGCTATTCAAGCTTGGCTTTAGCCCGTTGTGCCATTACAAGGGCACTGATTACGCGGTCTTCTTTGGTGGTCAAACTGTCCAAAAGCCGAAAGTTTATGAAGGCAAAGATGGCGCCGAAGCTACCGCAAACGCTGCCCTTAGCGCTCGCTTGCCCTACTTAATGGCCTGCTCACGCATTGCTCATTATCTAAAGGTAATTGCTCGCGATAAGATCGGTTCGTTTATGCAACGCGAAGATTGCGAGCGTTGGCTTAACAATTGGATCATGAACTATGTGAGTGCCGATCCAGATCCTTCGCCAGAAACGAAAGCTCGATACCCACTCATGGCGGCTCAGGTTACTGTTCAAGAAGTTCCCGGCCAGCCTGGTGATTACAACGCTGTCGCGCAGTTAAAGCCATGGGTTCAACTTGAATCGTTGACAACCTCCATGCGTCTTGTTACCCGAATTCGACGCAAAGAATAGTTTCGCTTCGGTAACATATAGAATGTGGGGAGATGCGAATGCCGGAGCCTGGGGCCGGAGGAACTCCTCCACCTGCCGGGCTGGAGACATTGTATTTAGATGATGTTTCCAGCCGCTCGCAGGCGGACTTGCGCAGTATTATTGCGAGCAGTGACGTTGCCAGCGTGACTGCGAACAGTGTCATAGCACAAGGGGTTTCAAAAGAGTGGAAACGTGAGCCGTTGCTATCGGGTGATACAACGGCCACTTCACAACGCGCCAATCCCGAATTGGTGACAGTTTCTTCAAGCCACGGATACCGCAGAGTTACTTCGGCTATGGTTGGGTGACCGACTGCTTACTGAGTTGCGCAAACTCTCAGTCAAGCGTTGCTTGGAACAATTGCAACGCGACATTGCGCAACTCGATCGAGTAATTTCTAAACAACTCAATGCAGTTTTGCACCACCCGGAGTTTCAGCGTCTTGAGGCTAGCTGGAGAGGCCTGCAATATCTTGCTGACAGCAAAGATCGGTACTCCACTCCCAATACGCATCTTGAACTTAAAGTGCTCAACGTTCGCTGGCGAGAGTTGCGAAATGACTTGGATAATGGCGAAGAGATTGAACAGAGTCAGTTGTTCAAGAAGGTCTACGACGAGTGTTTTGGGCAAGCAGGGGGAGATCCCTTTACGGCCATTATCGCCGATTTTGAAGTTCGCCCCAATCTGACGAAAGAGCACCCTGTTGACGACTTAGCGATCGTGCGTGGCCTAGCGCAAGTGGGAGCAGCCGCTTTTTGTCCCATTGTTCTCAATGCTCATCCTTCGATGTTCGGCCTATCGGATTTCGGCGAATTGCGACATTCGATCGATATCGAAGTAATGCACAACAGCATCGAGTTCATGAATTGGAAAAAATTCCGGGAGAGCCCTGATTCGCGATTTATTGCGATGGCGATGCCCAGGATGTTGATGCGAAAACCCTATAGGGGTCGTGGAAGTACACCCTTCCCGTTCGAAGAAACTGTTAGAGATAAGCATGATTATCTTTGGGGAGCTGCCTCTTACGGGATGGGTGAGGTACTGGTTCGGGCTGCTTGCGAAGGAGGCTGGTTTGCCAACCTTCGCGGCGTGAAGCCAGGCTACAACGCAGGTGGGCTCGTCACGGGGTGCGCTCATGACGAATTTACCACTGAGTCGCCCGGACTGGCATTAAAGCCGTTGACCGAAATTGTCCTGAGCGAGACATTCGAACGCGAATTGGCCCGTGCAGGTTTTCTGGGAATGTGCGCTTGTCGCGATGTCCCAGCCGCTGCATTTTATTCTTCAGTGTCGGTGCAAAAGCCAGCGGAGTATGACGCTGAAGACGCGAGCCAAAATGCGAAACTTTCTTCACTCCTCAATCAGATTTTATGCGTCTCTCGATTTGCTCATTACATTAAGTGCATCGCGCGCGACAAGATTGGAAGTGGTGTCGAGCGTGAAAAGCTGGAGCATTTCCTGCGTAATTGGTTAGCCGATTACATGACGCCCGACAAAGATGCAAGCGAACGAATCCGCTGCGAGAAGCCATTGCGCGAAGGTCAAGTTCGCGTTATTTCGTTGCCGGGACGACCGGGCGAATACAATTGCATTATCGAATTGGCACCTCATTACGAATTGGATGATATCCTGGCATCGATGCAGTTTCGCACGCGCCTTGTTAAACCATCCGGCAACTAAGCGACTTAACAACCAAGGATTTAGTGAATCATGAATGCACAGGATCTCTTCTCCGCTGGAAAACTACCTGAGGCTATCACTGCGGCATTGGAACAAGTGCGCAACAAGCCAACCGATGTGAATGCTCGCTTCTTTCTGGCTGAACTACTCTGCTTTGATGGAGCATGGGAGCGGGCGGACAAGCAGATGGACGTGTTGATGCAACAAGCGAGTGAGCCCAACATGTTTGCGATCTTGTTTCGTCAACTAGTGCGGGGTGAAGTCGCTCGCGAACAGATCTTTCGAGATGGACGTGCGCCAGAACTGATGGTGGAACTTCCCGAATACGCCCAAGATCAAATCCGAATATGTTTAGAGTTTCGCGTTGGCGATTTGGCTGCTGCCAAGAGCTTGGCCGATCGAGTCGAAGCAGCTCGTCCTCAATATCAAGGACAAGTTAACGGGAAACCATTCAGCGGTGGCGTGCGAGACCTTGATGATCGAATTGGCACCGTCGCAGAATTGATCACCGCTCACGGTAAGTGCTTTTGGGTGCCGTGGGAAAGTGTAAAGGCTATTGAGTTCAGCAAGCCAGAGCGACCACTCGATCTGTTGTGGAGAAAAGCTAAGGTAGACATCGCCAATGGGCCAAGTGGTGAAGTTTATATGCCCGTTCGTTATCCAATGCTTCAGCCAGCTAGCTACTCACCAGATGTTAAGTTATCTCGCGGTACAGAGTGGCTTGGGGATGAGCAAGATGCGGTGTGTGGCATCGGCCAGCGTATGCTGCTGGTTGGTGAGGATCCCGTGTCGATTCTCGAGATCGAAACATTGGTACGTGAAAGCTAAAACAACCCTTACCAACTTGTTTTCCCTCCGTAGACGCTTACCGCACTGGATCTCAAAATGAGCCGCATCCGACGCGATCAATTGTTGTTGCCATCGATTTTGGATCGCTTGATCGACGAGGATCCAGGCTCACAGGTCGAAACACCCAGAACTCGAAATCAATTGCTGCGAGATCTAAAAAATAGTGTTCGACGCGATTTGGAGAATCTGCTCAATACGCGGAGAAGCATGTTTCCGATACCCGATGAACGCGAATGGTTGCGTCAATCGGTTATCGGCTATGGAATACCCGATTTTGGTATGATTCCCGGTGGTTCGG
>JAFLCP010000075.1 GCA_017303505.1 Planctomycetota bacterium
GGTGGCGGTGGAGGTGGCGGCGGTGGAGGAGGTGGTGGTGGCGGAGGTGGAGCCGCAGCCACTTGCAACGTAGGAACTCGCTCGGTCAACAAGGTTGTTGTAGCGCGAACTGTAATATTGCCAGTAAAGAATGGACTGATCCATTGATTGGGTGCGGTCGGAATCGTGACAGCTACCGTCACATGCCCAGTCGTTTCAGTGATCGGATTGGGAGTGATGGTCACGGTGGCACCAGTCACTTGCAGAACTTGCAAATGACGGTTAGCAATCACTTGTCCTTCAGCTACCTTCGCTCCAGGCACAATGATGTTTCGAGCCGCTTCGTAAGAAACATTCTCAGCGAACTGACGCAACATACTCACACGATAAAACTCAATCCCCGCCATAACCAACATGAAGAGGATCGGGACCGTGAGTGCAAACTCGACGACATGGGCACCGCGTCGGGCTGACGCCAAGCGACCCCGTCGATTTTTTGCCGAGCGAATATTCGATGAAACGGACATATCGTTACCTGTAGTTAGCACTGGAAGGAGGCGGGTTATCACTGGGTGAGAATGGTAGGAATGGTTCGGGCGATCGTTTCAAATACGGTTGTCAAGCTAGCCGCGTCGACAGCATGGAAGTGCTTGCCCATACCTGCCGTCGCGACATTTTTCATTTCGTTTTGTTCGGCTTCATCCGAGAACGTTACTGCGAAAATAATCACTCCCTTCTTGGCTAAATTGGTAGCAACACTAACCGGGTTGGGGCCCAAGCCAGGAGTTCGACGACCGTCGGTCATCAGCACGATCACTTTCGATGCAAATTCACGGCCGCTCCCTAGAGCATTTGCCCCCTTGTTAAGACCATCACCAATATTGGTTGCACCGGAAGGAAAAGCGTTGGTGTAAAAATCGAGTCCACTCTGAATCGCACCATAGTTACCTGTCATGGAACGATCGATTGAGGCCGATGAGCCATAAGTAACCAAAGCCACGTGTTCGTTGACTGGTGAACTGCTGAGTTCTGCCAAGAAGGCTCGGGCAGCGTGATCGAGGTCCAACCAACGCGAGAGTGGTGGAGCAGGTTGGCCAAAGAACCAGCCCGGTGGAGCATGGATCGGCAGACTAAATGGAGTCGATACTTCATCCGCCGCAAAAGCCATCGAACCAGAGCGGTCCATCACAAAGGCGATGTCCACATCCACACGAGTGGAGATGGACGTACGACTGATTTCGAACGAACTCTCACCAAATACATTGGGAAACAAATGAGGAATCCCGCCATTGATACCGCTGGAGTTGCGATTGATGACAACCTTCAACGAGTTAGGATTATTGGTGCTCGGCGTAAAGTTAAAACGATCTGCGGACGAAGGGCGAGTTGAAACACCAGTAATAAAATCGGAATCGCGAAGTTGCAACGCTTGGCCTGCAATCAAATTGCGATTGGCCGCATTTTGAGCGTTCACTTTGGCTGCCGACAAACTTCCCGTCAGCGCGAAGGTGCGTCCCCCAGCACGAGCCGATGCATCCGCTGCGATCATGGCTTGGGTTCTGGATAATTCCATGTAAGCGAAGTTCATCGCAAACGCAGCCAAGATCACCAACATCGGCAGCATCAGGGCAACGAGCGTTGTGATCGCGCCACGACGACGCGGTAGATCAGGTCGATTCAATTTGAGCAGTTTTCGCATGTTGGGTAACTCACTTCGGTTCAAGATGTTCATCTAAGTTGGTTTAGTACTCCTTCATCATCGAACACTCACCTCGGAGCGTTTGATTGGTGAAGAAAAGAGGCGACACAAGCGTGTTGCTATTGGCAGGTGCCGTCACGCGCACCCGAATAAATGACTGAATGGGAGCTGCCGCAAAATTGCTGGGCTCAATGGTAATGGTCGCGTTTTGAACTCGACGATCGTTAAGAATCTGACGGATCGCAAAATCTACTTGGGCTGGCGTGATCTTGGGAACCAAAGCCACTCGAGCACCCTCATATGCGGCGATATGCAACGTTTGCGTCACGAATATCATGCAGCAACATTCGATGGTCGCCATCAACATCAAGACCAGGATCGGTAGCGTGATAGCCAACTCGGTAACTGCCGCACCAGATCGCCAAACGATAGGTTTCTTGAATCTTCGGGAGGCTCGAATCATTGTGTTGTCAAAACCTAATTCAGGACCACAAAACCAATCGGAGATCAAAACACGCCGATGATGCGCGGCGCGTAAAGCCACAACACCTCGCTATATGCTTCGTATGTCGGAAAATTTCCCTAGGCCGAGTTTCTCCCCATACTTTTGGTGAAAGTCATCAGGGTGTCCTAACTCCGTTACTGTCTTTTCGCTTTATTACGGTTATGCGGGCGAAATCTCGATTGCCCTGAATGGGCGGCGAAGGATACAAGATGGACGAAGCATTTGGTGATCTTGAGACCGAAGCGGTTCGCAACTTTATCCGTACCTACAAGGCGACTATGTCCAACGCGACCTACATACGTTGTCTCTGCTTTGTGCCCGGCCTAGCTCCCGCTTGGTTGGTCGGGCAACCTTTTGCCTTACTTGAATTGCTAGCATTCACCCTGACGTTCAACAGTTTGCTCATTGCGACGTGGGTTTGGCCGCAATGGGGACCTGCTTGGCTTATTTGGAGCGGTTGGCTTTTTTGCTTTCTTTTCTGGTGCGTCTCTGCCATTCATGCCATGTTGCGACTGCCGAAATGGCTTGGAGCAACTCCCAAAGTCCCGACGCGAGATTTTTTTGTGGAAGCGCAGCGTGAGTACTTAAAGGGAAATTGGTTCGATGCGGAAGGCTTGCTCACCAAACGCTTAACCGAATGTCCTGACGACATCCAAGCAGCCCTTCTTTTGGCGGGTATACTGCGCAGAACCAAGCGTTGGAATCAATGTTCGACCTGTCTTATGCAGATCCGATTGCGGGAAGCTGCTGCACCTTGGTTGCTGGAAATCGAGCGTGAACAACAACTTCTGCAGCGCGAATTGGACGAGGAGACGATGGAAGAAGAAGACGAATTCGCAGCCAGTTGAGGCGAAACTGGGGAGTAGTCCCATTGCCTTGGGGGCTACAGTCTTGAAAAATGCTCTTCGAGCCGAAGTTGGATGCAGGCCGTTTATTCGTTTTGCACCGTACGGGTATAGCGAAGTCCCAGCGAGTGCGCATAAATTGGCAGTCATTTGGTTTCGGAACACTTTTTGCAGAGGTAATCTTGCCTAGATTTTCTGTGCCGCCAGTATTTGGAAGGCACACTTGGCAGGGGAAGGCCGCTCGACGCGGAATTCCAAGCCGTATATTAGCTGAAGAGGGGATCAATCATGTACGAACGCTTCACCGACCGCGCCCGCAAGGTTATGCAGTTGGCTAATCAGGAAGCTCAACGATTCAACCATGAGTACATCGGCACCGAGCACATTTTGTTGGGCTTGGTGAAAGAAGGTAGCGGTGTAGCAGCCAATGTGTTGAAAAATCTGGACGTTGATCTCCGTAAGATTCGCCTAGAGGTTGAGAAGCTTGTCCAAAGTGGCCCTGAAATGGTGACCATGGGCAAACTTCCTCAGACACCACGTGCCAAGAAAGTCATCGAGTATTCGATGGAAGAAGCACGTAACTTGAACCACAACTATGTTGGTACCGAACACATTCTTCTAGGTCTCCTCCGAGAGCAAGAAGGTGTTGCTGCTCAAGTATTGATGAACTTGGGACTCAAATTGGAAGATGTTCGCGATGAAGTGCTGAACCTGCTGGGCCATGGTATCGACAGCTCGGAAGGTGGTGGCGAACGCGGTGGTCGTGAAGGCGTCGGTGCATCTTCGGGTGCCGCTGAGCCAACCGGTTCCACCAAAGGTTCCAAGAGCAAGACACCTGCCCTGGATAGCTTCGGACGCGATTTGACCGAACTTGCTCGTCAAGGCAAACTCGATCCAGTAATCGGTCGTGAACGCGAAATCGAACGAGCCATTCAAGTTTTGTGCCGCCGCTCCAAAAACAACCCTGTGTTGTTAGGTGAAGCAGGTGTAGGCAAGACGGCGATTGTGGAAGGCTTTGCACAGCGCGTGATCGCTGGCAACGTCCCCGAAATCCTCACCGATAAACGCATTGTCGTTCTCGACTTGGCAATGATGGTTGCAGGAACCAAGTATCGCGGTCAATTCGAAGAACGCATCAAAGCGGTGATGAATGAAGTACGCCGTGCTCGCAACACGATCTTGTTCATCGACGAATTGCACACGCTCGTTGGAGCTGGTGGTGCTGAAGGTGCTATCGATGCGGCTAACGTTTTGAAGCCAGCTTTGGCTCGCGGCGAAATCCAGTGCATCGGTGCTACCACCTTGGACGAGTACCGCAAGTACATCGAAAAAGATAGCGCGTTAGCACGCCGCTTCCAAGAAATCATTGTGGAACCAACGGCTAAAGCGGAAACCATTGAAATTCTCAAGGGTCTTCGCGAGCGTTATGAAGAACATCATCGCGTTCAGATCACCGACGATGCAGTGGTCGCCGCTGTTGAAATGAGCGAACGCTACATCACCGCTCGTTGCCTTCCTGATAAGGCAATCGATGTGATCGACGAAGCAGGTGCGCGTGTGCGTCTTCGCAGCATGAGCAAGCCACCCGATTTGAAAGAAATCGATGACGAAGTCGAACGCTTGAACAAAGAAAAAGAAGAAGCCGTCGCCAATCAAGATTTTGAAAAGGCTGCTTCTTTGCGTGATCAAGCCGACAAACTTCGCAAGAAGAAAGAACAAATCACCCGCGATTGGCGCGAAAAGAGCCGAGATGCTGATGGTGTCGTCGACGAAGAAGTGATTGCCGAAGTTGTCTCCAAGATGACCGGTATTCCATTGACTCGCTTGAGCACCGAAGACAGCCTCCGCTTGATGAAGATGGAAGAAGAATTGCACAAACGCGTTGTGAGCCAAGACCTGGCTGTATCGGCCGTTTGCAAAGCTGTCCGTCGCAGCCGTAGCGGTTTGAAAGATCCAAAACGCCCAACAGGTTGCTTTATCTTCGCGGGTCCAACCGGCGTTGGTAAAACCTTGTTGGCCAAAGCTTTGGCTGAATTCATGTTCGGTGATGCCGATGCGTTGATTCACATCGACATGAGCGAATACATGGAGAAGCACAACGTTAGCCGCTTGATTGGTGCCCCTCCAGGATATGTGGGTTATGAAGAAGGTGGCCAGTTAACGGAAAAGATCCGCCGTCGTCCTTATGCCGTTGTTTTGCTCGACGAAATTGAAAAGGCGCATCCAGACGTCTTCAATATGTTGTTGCAAGTGATGGAAGAAGGTCGCTTGACCGATAGCTTCGGTCGCAACGTCGATTTCCGTAACACCATCTTGATCATGACCACCAACGCTGGTGCGGAAGCGATCAAGAACGAAGCTTCGTTTGGATTCCAACGACCAGACAACGACGCCTCATACGATGCGATGAAAACACGTGTGATGGATCAAGTTGAACGCGTCTTCCGTCCCGAATTCCTAAACCGTTTGGATGACACCATCATCTTCCGTCACCTCAACAAGGATGACTTGAAGAAGGTCGTTGATTTCGAATTGTCGAAGGTTCGCAAGCGATTGGAAGAACGTGGTTTCCGCTTGGAACTCACCGACGAAGCCAAAGAATTCCTCATCAAGAAGGGTTCCAACCTCGACTACGGTGCTCGTCCATTGCGTCGAGCTCTCGAACAACGAGTCGAAGATCCGTTGGCTGAAGAATTGCTCCGTGGCACCTTCGAAGGTAAAGACACCATCAACATTGGTGTGGTTAAGGATGATGAAGGCAAGGTCGTACGACTCGACTTCCGTGGTGAAATCCGCGGCAAGTCAGACGCCGACTTGGCGACCGCTTCTAGCTAACGGTCCCAGGGAGCTGTCCCTTAGTCCGTAACACAACCTCAGTGGTTTGCTATCAACTCAGAAAAGCCCCTCGAATGCTTGTACATTCGAGGGGCTTTCTTCATTCTTTTTCGTAAAATTGAGAAGATTTCCCTCAGGCCGCAAATTCTACCTGGTCGATACAAATTAACAGACGGACCTTTCTGTTTGGATTTGTATGGCAGGACGATGCGAAACCTACTAACCCTGGAAACGATGACCCAGCAGACACAGCGAATGACCGCTGGAGCTGCTCGCGGTATCAGCAATTGGGGAGCCGTGGTGATCGATGGCTTGATCACCTTGGGTGACATCGCGCTGTTTGCTTACACCATGCTTCGCTGGCTTTTCACAGCCTCACCGAAACGCGGAACGATCCTACCGGTCTTTTATCAAGTGGGCGTATTGAGTCTCCCGGTGGTCGCGTTGACCGGCACGTTCATCGGCATGGTGCTCGCGATTCAAAGCTATGCTCAATTCCACACCATCGGCTTAGAAAATAAACTAGGCGCAGTGATCAATATGTCGCTGGTCCGCGAACTGGGGCCCGTATTGGCGGCGACCATGTTGGCGGGACGAGTTGGAAGTGCGATGGCTGCGGTGATCGGCACGATGCGTGTGACCGAACAGATCGACGCGTTGTTGGCGATGGGTGCCGACCCAGTTCACTATTTGGTCGTCCCTCGATTCTTGGCCTGCATATTCTTGATCCCCGCGTTGACCATCATGGCGGACTTCATGGGTATCGTCGGCGGTTACTTTTACAGCGTTATCATTCTCAATATCGACCATGCACAGTACTTGCGCAACAGTCGCGATTACGTGGGTGGCTTTGATTTCTTCAGCGGGATCTTCAAGAGCGTCTTCTTTGGAGCCATCATCGCTGTGGTGAGTTGCTATCGAGGCTTTCATTGTCAGGCAGGTGCAGAGGGTGTCGGCAAAGCGGCCACAGCCGCTTTCGTGCTGAGCTTTGTACTCATTTTGGGCATCGATGTGATTCTCAATATTTTGTTAGAAGCAGTCTATATGATGCTTTGGCCACGCGGGGCCGTCTTGTTCTAAGAGGAAGCCCCTATGGTCAGCATACCCAACTCCACACTTCACGATTCATCTCGTCCGTACGATCGCACGTTGATTGAAACTCAACAGCTCAACTTGATCTACGGCTCGCAGCAGATTTTGCGCGATATCAATCTGGTGATTCCTCGCGGCCAAACGCTGGCGATCATTGGGGAGAGCGGTTGCGGAAAAACGATGTTGCTAAAGTCGATCGTAAATCTCATCAAGCCTACATCAGGCAAAGTGCTTTACGATGGCCGCGACATTCACGCCTTGAACAATGTCGAGATGACAAAACTACGTCGCAAGTTTGGTTTTGTCTTTCAAAACGCCGCCTTGTTTGACAGTATGACCATCGGTGAAAACGTCGCTTTCCCTTTGGTACAACAAGGCTTAGATCTCACTCGCAACACCGAGAAGATGGTCATCGAACGCCTCAACGAAGTGGGCCTACCGGAAAGCGTAATTCCCAAACGTCCATCACAATTGTCGGGCGGTATGCGAAAACGCGTCGGTCTGGCTCGAGCCCTCATATTAGAACCTGAATTAGTGCTCTACGATGAACCTACAACGGGCTTAGATCCCATCATGTCCGATGTGATCAACGAATTGATCTTACGCACACGTCAAAAATATCCCGTCACCAGTATCGTGGTGACACATGATATGCGAACCGCCAAGAAGGTCGCCGATCGAATCATTATGTTGTATCCCTTTCCACGACTTGAACCCAACGAATCACAGATCATTTACGATGGTCCGCCGAGTGGTTTGGAATATATCGAGGACAAACGGGTACGGCAGTTTGTGGAAGGTGAAGCGGGTGAACGGTTGATGGAATTGCGTCGTTGGAGCGATGCAGATTTAACGCCCAGCCAATTCCCACAAGACTCATTGAGACAATTTTAGGAGCCTGCCGAAATGGATGATAAAGCTTATCGCTTCGGCGTCGGTGTTTTAGTTTTGGCATCAGCTGTCATTGGGATCATCTTGATCTTCTTCTTTGGAGCCATTCCAAACTTTTTGATCGAACACTACACCGTAACGATCAACTTCGTTTCTGCACCTGGCGTGGAAATCGATACCCCAGTTCGCAAGAGCGGCGTGCGCATTGGACGTGTGGTGGGCGTGAAGTTGCAGGATGGCGATGGGGGTGTCAATTTGACGTTGGAACTTGAAAAGCGATATCCGATTAAAGCAGGTGAAATCGCTCGTATCAAGAACGGTTCTTTAATAACCGGCGATGCGGTGATCGAGTTCCTACCAGCCACTCGACCTTCGTTAATCGCAAGATTTGATGGAGTCAATGGAATCAAAGATGGCGATCTGCAATCCGATGAACTCGATATCGCCAATGCTTTCCTCAAAGACCAAGACCTATTAAAAGGTGGTGAGGTTGCCAGCGATCCACTCGAAAGCGTCTTAGCGATGCAGGATAATTTCTCAACTACGCTGCAATCGATTGATAAAGCGGGCAACGAAATTTCATTATTGGCCCGCGATGTACGCGCGTTGATGGGAACTCAAGATGGATCGGTACAAAACATCTTCAAGAAGACGGAGCAAACGATTGACAACTTCAATCAAACGCTCGATTCCGTCGAAGCGATTTTGGGTGACCCCAAATTGCGTCAAGCTTTGATCGCCTCGATCGAACAATTCCCAGATGTTGTGCGTCGTTCGGGTGAAGTGATCGAACAGACCAAACTCACTCTAAAGAACTTTGAAAAGGTGGGAACCGCTGCCGAGTCCGCTTTGAAGAACGCCGACGAAGCTCTAGGTAATGTGGCCCAAATCACAGAACCATTAGCTCAACGCGCTCCCGAAGCAACCGAGGATGTCTTGCGAACCATCGACAATTTGGATGCGTTGTTACTCGACCTGCGTCAATTCTCCGCGCGACTCAATTCGGGAAATGGTACCGTTGCCCGCTTGATCGAGGATGAACAACTCTATGTGCAATTGGTGCAAACTCTTGAGAACGTTGAACAACTCACTCATCGCTTACAACCGATCGTGGAAGATGTCCGCGTCTTCACAGATAAGATAGCTCGCGACCCACGACAGTTAGGTGTCCGTGGGGCGTTGGACTCGCGCGGTTCAGGGCTCGGTGTTAAGTAGCCGGTGACTCGCGATGGGATGTGCACAATGCCCATCGCGAGAAGTTGTTCCGGTCACCGAATCGAAGCGCCTTATGAGCTACGGCTCGACTTAGGGACTAGTTATCTTGCCAATCGCCCGAACCACTTGGGGGCGGATTGGGTTGCCCTTCAACTTGCGGTCGGAATCCAGCCCCTGGAATGCCGACATTCGGCAAACTGGTCGGTGGTTGACCACCAGGCCGCACTAACCCCTCAATCACAGGGCCTGCATTTAAGTCACCAGGCTGCCACGCAGGTAACCCTGATGTTCCGCTCTGCAATGGAGGATTAGGAACGTAACTTGGAGTGGGGGGCGGTGTAATCGATGGTTGAGGGAAAACACCCGCTGGTGGTAATGTATTGGCCGGGGGCAAAGGAGTGGACGGGACAATAACGGGTGTTGGAGTAGTCAGAGCAGGGGGTGGAAGTGATACAGCAACACCCTGGGCTGCCTGCATTCGGAGCTCTTCGGCCCGCTTCATCAGTTCGGGAGAGGACACAATCGGTTCGGGAATCATTTCGATATCGATGATTCGTTCATCGCGGATTTCCCAAGGCCAGAATGTTTCTGCCAAAAAATCGATGGGTGGATACTCGTACCAAGGTGGCGAAAGTGTCCGCATTACCTTTTCCGTTCGGTAACCATCGCGAATAACTTCGACACTTCGAGTCCCGTAATAGGTAAACGGTACCGAGACGGGGGTGTGGCCGATCGGATGCTTGTCAACATACACAGCCGCACCCGGTGGGTTGGTTCGCACCGTGAGCCGACGACGAACACAACCGAACGATGGAAGCGCGGAAACAGCCAACAAGATCCCCAAAAAGAGCGTTTTTGAACGCTTTTTGGCCGATTTTGCGATACGGGCGTTTTTGGCTGGGAGCGCGATCGCCGCTTGCTCCTGCAAAACCATCCCTGAGTTTGGACCGTCGCTGTTACATTTTTTCATGGCACTCTTGCCTCATTCCGGCTGCGGTTCTTCCACCCCGCCATCGTTCTACAGTACACTACTGCGGGGCGGAGTATAGAAACCGTCTGGATTCTAGGCCAGATCAACATCGACGAACCTTTATCGATGCGGTATAAGCTTCCCCATGCTTGAATTCCAAGCATTTGCTAACCATGATTGGAGCTTGTCGGGAAGGTCGCCACCCACAGCGAATCCTACCTGAGCCTACGCCGCAACATCCCCATGAGGGACGAGACTTCACCGTTGTCATCTTCCGCCGACCCACGCGAAAATAAACCGAACTGGCACGTTGCCGTTGACCATGCGGTCATTTCGGATTTGGGCATGCGCCGACAAAACAACCAGGACTCCGCCACAGTTCAGTTAGCGGATACCAAGTCAACGTGGGAAAAATATGGGCATCTGTTTATGGTCGCCGACGGCATGGGCGCCCATGCAGCTGGCGAGCTTGCTAGCAAAATGGCCGTTGATCGCGTGCCGCACCATTATCGCAAACTCCCTCTTCCTCTAGCGGTCGAAGCAATCCAGCAAGCTGTCGTCGAAGCGAACAGCGAGATCTATCGCCGCGGGCAAGCGAATGCTGAGTTCCGCAACATGGGAACAACTGCTAGCGTCTTGTTGCTTCTCCCCGAAGGAGCCGTTGCGGCTCATGTGGGCGATAGCCGCGTCTACCGTGTCCGCGGTGACTTCATCGAACAACTTACCTTTGACCATAGCTTGGTCTGGGAAATGCGAGCAGCCGGCGATGTATCTGAAGAATCCGCCCGCAGCGGACTGATTCCCAAAAACGTAATCACCCGTTCGCTTGGCCCCAATCCCGTGGTACAAGTGGACCTGGAAGGCCCGTTCCCAATACTCAAAGGGGATCGCTTTCTGCTGTGCAGCGATGGGCTCACTGGCTTAGTCACCGACGAAGAAATCGGAGCGATGCTCCAAGCCTTCTCGGCTCAAAAAGCGTGCCAAGTTTTGGTCGATCTCGCCAACCTGCGTGGCGGTCCGGACAATATCACGATCTTAATCGCTGAAGTCATCGGCAAAGAAATTGTCACTTCATCTTCGGTCACGCCTCAGCCACGACAAGAAGTGAACCCCAACAAGCGAAACATTTCGGTGGCCTTGATTGTGGTCACTGTGCTTTGTTTGCTAGCTGCTGGACTATTTGCCTTTATGGCCAATTTCCCCTTGGCCATTGTGGCTGGCGTACTTGGAGCGATTGCTTTCGTCACCGGCATCATTCAAAGCACGAACAATGCCACAGAAAACAATGACCAAACTCAATATGGCCGTGGACCTTATCGCGAATTCAATTGCAAACCCGACATGGCTCTGGTCGATCGACTCAAGGGAACCATGCAAGCATTAAGAGAAGCGTCGCAAGAAAGACGCTGGAAAATTAACTGGTCTCAATTGGATGGTCTTTGCAAGCAAGGCGAAGATGCCGCTAGCAAAGGTGATCTCATCAGTGCCATTCGAGGCTATGGAAGTGCTATCATTGAGACCATGGGGCAAATTCGCAAACAGGGGCACGATCGAAGTAGCGATTCGGGAATCGATCTGTAAAACCTCTCTTTTCCCCAGCCTCCCAAGCGTGTTAGCATTCACCATAGCGTGGAAAGAGCAGGGGAGTGGATGCCTTTGCTTATAGACCGATAGCCACGCTGTGGCTTGGATTGCACTCTCCGTGACATCACTCCACTCGGCGCACAGAGCCCGAAGTACTCAAAACCTGAAGTACAAAGAGCCCATAAAGCAAAGAGCCCGAAGGATCGTCGGCCCTTGATCGCCCGTTTTCATTTATACATCTTGATTGAAGTGCTGAAGTTATTCAGCATCGCGCTGGTCGCGGCGACGTCCTTGATTATGGTGGGTGGCGTCGTCCAGCAATTAATCGCTGAGGGTCTGGGCCCCTTGGCGATCCTTCAATTGATGCCCTATTTTCTTCCGCTGGCATTGCAGTTCGCGGTCCCCGCCACTTTGCTGTTTGCCGTCTGCAGTGTTTATGGTCGCATGTCGGCGGACAATGAAATCTTAGCCCTCAAATCGATTGGCTTACCTCCTAATCGCATCATGACTCCCACACTGATTCTGGCGTTCTTGTTTAGCCCGCTCGCCGTGTGGACCAGTGACTTAGCGGTCTCTTGGGGCAAGCCGGGAATCAATCGCGTTATCATGAACTCGATCGAAGAAATCGTATATCGCGTCCTTCGCAATCACCGCTCTTACAGCACATCGAAGGGCTTTTCGATTCATGTTCAAGATGTCCAGGACCGCTGGCTCATTCAACCAACCATCAACCTCCATCCTGAAAGTGGCCAACCGATGACGATCACTGCCACGAAGGGACAGTTGAAACTCGATCCACAAAGTGAAAAGTTGCGTATCCAGCTTTACGATGCCCAATGGGATATGGGTAGCGAAGTGATGGGATCTTTTCCTGGTATCAGCGAAGAGGAAATTCCCTTAAATCGAGCGACGCGCAAAGGGGCCGATCAAAACAGCCCATCGCAATACGCTTTGCGAGATATTGGCAATCAGGTCAACATCCAACTAGCTTCGCTGGAAACGCGAAAAGATGAGCTGGCAACAACGGTGGGGATGGACCTGATGAGCGGTCGATTTGATCAGCTTGATAACCCCACTTCCCATAATCTTGTGTGGCAATTGGAAGATGGGGGGCGGCGTCTAGCCAAGTTGAGAACAGAACCTTGGCGTCGGTGGGCGATGGGCTTTAGCTGCTTCTTCTTTATTTGGCTCGGTATTCCGCTTGCCATCAGTATGAAGTCGGCCGATTACTGGACCAGCTTCGGAGCCTGCTTCTTACCTATTTTGCTTGTCTACTATCCGTTGTTCGCATTAGGCTTAGACCGCGCCAAAAATGGCATCTGGCCAGCCTATAGCGTATGGCTTGGAAATCTCATTCTATTTCTTATCGGCCTATGGCTCATGCGCAGGGTCTATCGGCACTAAGCCACACTTTCAACAAATTCGCCTTGCTCTGGCTCACCTTATTTTGGTATTTCCCCAATCAGCCGAAGTGTCGACTGATGTCTGCTACGACCGCCGACGGCACTTAAGCGGAACGATAGGTGGAGAGAATTGTGAAGAAACAGTGGACCATTCGCAAGAAAATGCTCATAGGGATCGCGGCAATTGCCGTCCCTTTAGCGCTGCTGACCTATAGCAGTGTGCGCGGAGCGTATTCCTATCGCGGGCTGGCTGCTGCGATCAGTTTTCGTGCTGCCGAGTTGCCACTCTCCAACGAAGTGACCGAATCCATTGACGAGCTTCGCTTCCGCTCGCGATCTACGATCAGTCTGGCACCCAATGAAGGAGGTCCAATTGATGGTGGATTGTTTGAACGTGAAAAGTTCTTGCAGCAAATGCAGTCGGTTCGCGACAAATTGCGACGTTATGAAAAACATTTGCATTACAGTTTGGACGCCGATCCATTATTGGCGGATCGTTCGAGTGAAATTGAATTGGTCAAACGAATTGAAGATTCGTTGGCCATCATTCAAAAGGAAGTCGAGAGTAGCCCTACAAGCCTCGACAATCCGTCCGAAAAACTGGCGAGTGAATTGAACAAAGTGCGGCAATACGGCCATAAACTCCCCATGATACTGCAACAGCGGATGGTGCATTTCAGGGATGAAGTTCGCGTACGCTATCGCACGTGGATAGTACTCAGCGGTCTCAGTATGGCAGTGGCCTCGATACTCTTGGGTACCGCGATCGTCTTTTTGCGTCTATCCGTAGTGACACCGTTCAAACGCTTGCTCGATGGTTGCCGCCGCGTAGCTCGTGGCGAATTTGACCATCGCATCGACTGCAAGAGCAACGATGAAATCTCCGAATTAGCATCGGCGATGAATCAAATGACAGACAGTTTCGTGCGTATACGCAATAATCTCAACCGCGAAGTTCAACAGCGAACACGCGAAGTGGTTCGGAGCGAACAATTAGCCAGCGTCGGCTTCCTAGCTGCGGGAGTTGCCCACGAAATCAACAACCCCTTGGCATCGATCGCCTGGAGTGCGGAAGCCTTGGAACAACGGCTCTACGATGTGATCACACCTCGTGATGGCGAAGAAGGGCCTCTGCTCGACCAAGACCAGATCAATATTCTCAAGACCTATTTGCGTCGTATTCAGGACGAAGCGTTTCGGTGCAAAGGGATCACCGAACGTTTGCTCGATTTCTCACGCATGGGCGACATCCGACAGAAGCAGCCGACAGACATCGCAGCCCTTACGGATGATGTGATCGCCATGGTCAAACACCTTGGCCAATATCGGCAGAAACAAGTCCGCTTGAAATCGAAACCAGGTTTGGTGGCTTGGGTCATTCCACAAGAAATCAAACAAGTCATTCTTAACCTGATCACCAATGCGCTCGATAGTCTTGATCCTAACGGCACAGTAGAAGTGACGTTGGATATGGTCGGTACCTCGGTTCGCCTCGTGATCGAAGACAATGGTTGCGGTATGACTGCCGAGACCATGCAACACCTTTTTGAACCCTTTTTCACTCGCCGCCGTGATGGCAAAGGTACCGGACTCGGACTATCGATCTCGTATCGAATTGTCCAAGATCATGGTGGCCAGATTGTTCCCTTCAGCAAGGGGCCCGGACAAGGCTCCCGGTTTGAAGTCATATTACCTAAGAACGAACCTGCACAGTCCAATGAAAAACACGTCCAAGCCGCTTAAATCGTTGTCGATTCTTTTTGCAGATGATGAAGAGTCATTGCAGGAAGTCATGCGTCTAGAACTTCCTCGCATGGGCCATCGCGTCACCGTCTGCCCAGACGGCTTAACGGCTGTTGCTGCCTTGGAAAAGGACAGTTATGACTGTTTGTTGGTCGACCTCGACATGCCCGGACTTAATGGGATCGGCGTCATACAACGCGCCAAAGAGATCTACCCGAACATCGAAGCGGTCGTTCTTACCGGTAAACAATCCGTTGAATCGGCCATTCAAGCTATGCGTTATGGTGCCTGTGATTATATCACCAAACCCTGCCGACTTGCCGATCTTGAAACCTTGCTGACCCGCATCGCTCAACGTCGCGACCTTTCCATGAAGTATCAAGCGGCACAACGCCAGCTCGAACACAAGCAAGGGAAGATGCAGCTGATCGGCAAACATCCATCGATGGAAAAAGTCCGCAAGCTGGTCGAAAAAGTGGCGCCTGCCATTAGCACCGTGTTGATTCGCGGTGAAACCGGTTGCGGTAAAGAACTCGTCGCGCGAGCCGTACATGATTGCAGCCCGCGCCGCGATCAACCTTTTGTCGCAGTGAACTGCGGTGCCCTCCCAGAAAACCTGATCGAGAGCGAATTGTTTGGTCATCGCAAAGGCTCTTTCACCGGTGCCGATACACATCGTGAAGGCCTGTTCGAAGTAGCCGATGGAGGCACCATTTTCCTCGACGAAATCGGTGAGTTGCCACTCCCTCTGCAAGCGAAACTATTACGCGTGCTCGAAAGTGGTGAAATCCGTCGCGTGGGAGACAGCACACCGTTCAAAGTCGATGTGCGTGTGGTTTGCGCTACACATCGCGATTTGGAAGGGATGGTTGAAGAAGGTACCTTCCGCGAAGACTTACTATTCCGCATCAATGCATTCGAAATCAATGTGCCTCCATTGCGTGAACGCCTCTCCGACTTACCCGAACTGGCAACGCACTTGTTTTACCGCGCTCGCCCTGAGCTATCCCATGTAAAGGAACCCTTCACTCCAGATGCCATGGAAGAGCTGTGCGGTCATGTGTGGCCCGGCAATGTGCGTGAATTGGCCAACGTGATCGAACATGCGACGATTTTGTGCGACGCCCCTCCGATCGATTCGAGCCACCTTCCTCGGCACTTCACCGAACGCCGCTTGCGCAAGACAATCAAATTCCAACAGCCGATGTCGTTGCGCGACATGGAACTTCAAGCGATTCAAGAAGCGATGCAGCGTCATCAGGGGAACAAACCCGCTGTCGCCGAAGAACTGGGGATCAGCCTGAAGACTCTCTACAACAAGCTGGGCCAAATCGAACCGCAACAGAAAGCAGCTTAGCGGGTTTCGGGGGGCTGTAACAAAACGAAAAAAGGGGGCTGTTAGGCCCCCTAGAGTTTTCAGTGATTCAGTGATTCAGTTTTCAGTGATTCAGTGATTCAGTCTCAAGCCTCAAGTCTCACCGCTCACGCCTGTTACTTCACGCGGCGGACGACGCCGACGAGGATACCGAGCACTTTGGCTTCTTTCACATAGATCGGTTTCATGTGACGGTTCGCTGGCTGCAAACGGATGCGACCGTTTTCTGGATACCAGTACTTCAGGGTGGCTTCGCCGTCTGGAGTTTGAGCGACAACGACGTCACCTGGTGAAGCCTTCGATTGCTTTTGGATTACTACGAAGTCCCCATCTTGGATATGGGCATCGATCATCGAGTCGCCGGTCACTTCGAGGACGAAGCGGTTTTCTTTTTGGAACATTTCCGCGAAGTCAACCATTTCGTTCTGCTCGAAAGCGAGTGAGCACGCACCAGCGGCTACTCGGCCCGCCATCGGCAAACCAGGCGAAGCGTTGCGGTTGAGGGCTTCCGTGAGCTCGATAGCTCGCGATTTGTTGGCTGCACGATTGATCATCCCTTTGCGTTCTAAGGCTCGCAAATGGCACATCACCCCGTTTGGCGACTTGATATCGAGAATTTCGCCGATTTCGCGAACGGTTGGGCCGTAGCCTCTCTTAAGGATCTTCTCGCGAATAAAGTCATAAACCGCTTGCTGACGCTCCGTTAATGGACGTGTCATCCTTGTTTCCCCTCTCATTCAGATGTAAACTTGTGTCTGTAACTTGTGCTCGTATTTCCAAAACGGTGCCGACTTCAATTGTCAGCCACTCCGTTTCGGGTTCGCGATGGCTCGGTCTTAGAAACTCCGGCCCACACGCTCCAGCCACCAAGCTGGATGCACTCGCGATGACGAACACTCGCCCTTGTATTGCGACGCACTCCCTGCGATCTGATCCCAAGAACGTATCCCAAAATCATTGATCGCCTGAAAACAGAGTGCATTATTCCTCTGCGTTAATGTTCAGGCATTACCAAATATACAGACGAGATGTCTATTTGGCTACTGGTAGAGCCCGAGAAGGAAGCAGATTCCTGAAAATTCTAGGCTCTACAATCATTTAGGAGTCTCTGTGGTAGGCCCCACGGCAGGAGGGTCAGGTGGCACACCTAACGGGCCAATGATCCGTTCATTGGCTCCCAGCAATTCCCGCATTGCTCCCACCAAAACCGCCTCGGCCCCCGGTCCAACACAAGTCGCCCGGTTGCTCGTCTCGTACCCACCCTGCTCATATCCAATGGCCGTTCCGATATAGGCTGTTCCATAATCGCCATAGGCTGCCATCGCCACCTTTCCACCTGGGACCATGGCAGCCGCTGCCAGTTGAAACTCCACAAACAACTCGCCCGGCATATGCACGATTTGCACGTCGGCCAACTTGAGCCGCCCCACATCAATCGCTCCACCTCGTTCATAACGATTCAAATACGAAAGATGTTCGGCAGAATTCAACCTCATCACTGGATCGACGGTTGCATCGGCCACCGCTGCCTCTAAGGCTTCACGCTGAATATGTGCGCCTGGTTGGAGTCGGACTGGGACCGATTTCCATTCCACATCGTTAACACTAACCTTCGTTCGCTGCGTTGCCTCCCACGCTTTCAACATTCCAGCCTCAACCTTGCCCGCTAAGACAGCCCGATTCTCGACCGATCCGTCATTCCATTTACCGGCTCCAATATTCCCACCTGCACCATTGAAATGAACAACGGGTAAGCCCACGCGTTGGGCAAAGCTGTTGCGAGCTAAACCAGGGAAATCCGGATTGGCTTTGCCTGTTCGGTAAAAACTTTGCGGATGCGTGGCGTAATAGGTCAATGCGGCCAACGGCTTATCCCCCTTCCAAAAACTGATCAACCGCAACTTCGGATCAATGGTTCCTGTCGGCATCGCACGCACTGCGGCATCGCGCGTCGCTGTATACCGCGTTACAGCGACCTTCCCATTCGCATCGAGCAAACGACGATTCGAGGCAACATCTTGTACCTCGGCTTCACCATAACCGACTTGGTCAAACGGCTGTGCATTTTCAATCGCCTCTTTAACATTTGCCATAGCTCCATCGAGCACACGTTGCCACAACATGCGATCGTAATGCTGTTTGGTACTGCCAGCTTGTTCCAGCAATCGCATCGCTCCCAAATCACAGCGTGGTGCATCATGTTGATGTAATGCATGCAGACTAATGCGATCTGCCTGGCTTCCAATTGCTGCCGCTAAGCGGCGTCGAAATTCTTCATGGCCATCGTTAGCCACCCCCAACCAATCGATCGTTACCAATACGATGGGCTCACCTGCACCAACAATCACAACCCCGCGACAACTGAGTGGATTGCTCACTTCCACACAAGGATCGTAGGCGAGTGGACTACCTATGCTCGGCGAGGCATCGACATCAAAGTAACCCACCTTGAGCTCTTGGGCCTGTAACAAACTTGTTCCAGATAGATTCAGCGGGATGCCACCCCATAGAAACACTACCGATAGAACGATAGCCGCCATATGCCAATAACACCGAGTGACTCCGCGATAATCGCAGTTCGTAGCGTTTCGTTTCATGCTTATTTCTCCTTCGTCGGTGATTGATTACGGCCGGCATATTGACGAATAAACGCCAGAACATCGCGAAACTCGTCCGGTTTCATTTGCGACAACAAACCTTCCGGCATCAGAGATTTTCCGGACGCCTTCAAGACTTCAATCTCACTCCGTTGAAAACGCTCTAACTCACCCTTGGCATTGCGGAGCACTACGACATCACCTTGTGACGACTCCATCAATCCAGTGTGAACGACACCGTCATCGGTCACGATCTGATACATCTGATATCGCGGATCAACCTCAGCGTTGGGTTGGAATACGGACAAGGCAAGTTGCTCGTTCGACTTCTCAATCACCGAAGCCAGAGGTGGCCCAATATGAACACCCTCTTCTTCGATGCGATGACAGGAACTGCACAACTTTCGAAACACCACGCGTCCATTCTCTACATTCGGCGTCTCTTCCCAAGCTTTGCGATAACCACCAGCCACCTCTTCCCATGCCACTGTTGGAAACAAACTCGCGTGCAATTTCTTAGCGCGAGCCGCTAAGCCTTCATTAGGTAACCTCTCCAACGTCAACCATATCTCAGGCGGGAGTGTCCCGGCTGCAACTTGAGTGCGTTCCACCGCATCGATCAGTTTACCTGCTCCTAACTCTCGACCAGCCATGGATTCCAAAGCGACCGTATAGACTTCCGGTGCCATTTCACCCAATGCATCGAGCAGAAAATCGAAGTGGGCGACATCATTGGCTACCATGGTTTTAATCGCAGCGACTTGAACGATGGAGGAAACATTATCGCCCAACGCGCGATGCAAGAGCGTCAACCTCTCTGCTGCAGGCAGGCGATTCAACAGCTCCCATCCCAACAAATCGCGAGCTAAGACACCGCGACTATCTTCAATGGCTTTATCCACTTGTGGCAACAAACGATTCTTTAACCAAGCCTGCATCGCTTCATCCGCTTCAGCTCGACACCAGGTTGTGGCAGGAGCAAACTTGCGTTCCAACGCTTCGATCAGCCACTTCGCCAAAATCACTTGCTCGTGCTCATCGCTCTGTGAGCATTTCGTCCAAACCGCCGAAAAACTCTCGAGAACTTCGGAAGTCGGCTTATGCTTCAACGCACCAAACAGCAAACTTTCAATCCAAGGCTGCAGAACGTCGGACTCATCCACCTTTCGATTCATGACTTGTTCAAACATCGAAAGAGCGTTTTCACCCAAACACCATTCGACGGCCAACACATATTCGGACCAGTTGGCCAGTTCGATACGTCGATCTTGGTTCAATTGAGTAACAACCAACGCGGTGACTAACTCTTGATAACGCATATCCTTTCGCAGTTCGGGCTGATACGTGGCCAGTTGCCCCAGATAAAGTGCTAACCAAAACTGAGACTCAAGACTTCCTTCTTTGGCGATACGCGATACCTCATGGCTCAACGCAACGTTGCCAAAACTCGATATCTTGTTTCGCCCCATTTGCCAAAGCACTTGCTGATGGACGCGAGGACTTACATCGTTCAGCGCGGCCACGATGACCGTTTCATTGAGCCCTTTCTCATAACTCCCTAGTGAAGCGATAGCTTGCACACGTCCTTCAGGCAACACTCCCTTTAGCGCGACATCGCGAAGTGCCTCGATCGCCGCAGGATCATTTCGTTCATACAGCAATCGGGCCGCCGTTTCACGATGCCAACCATTGGCATGTCCGGTGATAGCAGCTAACTCAACGCTCGATAGTTGATCGAGATTCGGAGGCTCCCGACGAATGGGCCGCCCCTTGGCTTTAACCCGCCAAATGCGTCCCTTATCACGCCCCGATGTCAGATCTAGTTGGCCTTTTATCATTGGGGGCAAACTGGCCGGATGTTCGATAACTTCCCGAGCCATGTCGGCAATATAGAGACAGCCATCGGGTCCATCTCCCATTTGCACAGGCCGGAACCAAATGTCACTGGATCGCAAAAATTCTTTTTTGTCATCGACACGATCGCCATACCACCACAATCCGCGACGCATCATTTTCTTGCGGTGAATCAAGTTTCCACCAACGTCGGCAACAAAAGCCGTCGGAAACTCTAGCTCCCCCCATTGATCGCCATCATAGATCACGACACCTGTCGCTCCAGTAAAGTAACCTGCAGCACGACCACCACCTTCCACGATACCGGGCACTTTACCGCTAACACGAAGTTCGGTTCGCCAAGTTCGCCACGCTTCCACCGGCGATGCGCGATACACTTCCGCTTGTGGGCCGTCTAAAGCCATGCTGCGCCGCAATGTTAATGGCTTCGACAAAACCTGTGAGGTCCAATCCGGATATTGCCACGCGATAACTTGCTGATAGTGATCGCTATTGCTGCTCACGAACTTGTCGCCGAATGCGTTAAAGTCCATGCCGTGCTGTCCACCGCCCGGCACTGTTCCCAACTTGCGAGTGCGCGTATCGATAGCGATATCTTGCAAGCGAACCGATAGTGAATCGAGAGTTAGCAGACCTTTGATGTCGCCACCGTTACTGCTCGTTGTAGCATGCCAGCGTTGATCTAATCCCCAGCGAAACGAATTGATTAAGCCTTGCACGTTGGACCTGCCGAATCCTGTGGCCCATGTCTCTGGCTTCACCTGTGCATCCTCAAGACGTTTGGCAATGTCTATCCAATACAGATCGGGGGCTGCAGCGACCAAGGCTCCTTCATTGACCAACGCCAAAGCTGTGGGCCATGATAGATGATCCAAGATGGTTTCAACTCGATCCATGCGGCCATCGTGATCGGTATCTTCCAAACGACGCAAACGCCCCAAGGATTCTTTGTCCTGCTCGCTATAGTCGAGCATTTCAATCACCAACAAACGCCCGCGTGCATCGAACGCAAACGCAACAGGATCTTGCACCAATGGCTCGGCTGCTACCAACTCCACTTCAAACTCTGGCAAGGTTTCAATGCTCTGCGCAACTTCCTCGAGAGTTTTCGGAGGAACGCGTTCCAACTTAACCGGCTCGATCTTTGGCGACGCCGTTTCTTGCCAAGCCAACGCCAACGATGTTGGTGCGCAGATTAAAGTCACCCCTAATGCCATCGTCCAAATTCGTGCTATTGAATCTCGCACTGCTTCTTGCGATACAGCTCTCAACAAATAGGGGAACTTCTTGGAACTCAATGGTCCTGATTCAGGTTGCAACGACAGCATCGATGTGGATCCATGGAGAGGAGGGTAGGGGAGGTGGGCGAAGAGCAATCTTCTCGGTCCCATTGTGACAAAACCCAATCACGATTCCTAGCCACCCGCCTATTCCGTGGGAAAAACGTGCTGATTAGCCCACATCTTTCTCGCATCATGGTCTCACCGTTCTAGCCTCGCCAAAAAAACGGAACTAGAATCGAAGCCTCAGCTCACGCCTTGTATTGTCTTCTTAATAGGCCAATTCTCATGCGCCCCACATTTTGGCTGTTTCTTTCTGTTTTCTTGTTATGCACCACGCATCAAGCAGAGGCCAAAATATTTCGGGCAGGCTTCGGCCAGCAGAACATCACACCTGCGCGGCCTATGCCGATGTGGGGCTACGGTGCCCGACATGACGCACTCTCCAGCGGTGTGCGCGATCCGCTTTTTGCCAAAGCAGTGGTCATCGAAGCGGGGACAACGCGATTGGCTATTGTGGCGCTCGATTTAGGGCGAGCCCCAGCCGGCGATTCGATGCAGCGCATTCGCGAAGCCATCAAAGCCGATTACAACATCGAACACATTTTGGTGTGTGGCTCACATACCCATCATGGTCCTGTCATCGAATTGCGAGATCGCGAAGGACAAGGGAAAGGCAAGTTTGATGATGCGGTTGAATACGCCTCCAATCTTGAAGCCAAAATTGTGCAAGCGGTCGGCACTGCTGTTGAATCATTGAAAGACGCCAAGATCGCATGGGGCGCATCCAACGTTGCCATGAATCGCAATCGTCACAGCAAACTGGAACCCAAGCCCATCGACTCCGAGCTAGGTGTGATTCGCCTCGATACGCTTGACAATCAACCGCTGGCGATTCTGGTGAATTATGCAGCCCATGCGACCATGCTCGATTCCAAAGACTTGCGTTACTCCGCCGACTGGCCAGGACAAATGACGCAAGCGGCAGAGAAGTTGTGCGGTGCCCCATGTCTGTTTCTGCAAGGCGCCGCTGGAGACCTCTCGGCAAGCACAGACGATTCGACTCGCACACTTGAAACATTCGGTGAAAAAATGGGGCAAGAGGTTGCCTCGATTTTCAAAAACTTAAAACCCGAAGTTCCAGCTCGTCCCAGCATCAAAGCCAAGCGAACCGTCTTTGATTTTGCGACGCGTTTACCTCTTCGCGAACCATTAACTCAAATCGCATTTCGCCAAGCGTTCTTTCCGGAACTCGTCACGGCCACAATTGCTCAAGAAGCGATCGACGATCAACTGCATCCAGAAACGACAACAATCCTTTTGAATCGACAACTTGCATTGGTGGCTGCCTCAGGCGAATTCTTCTCGCAGCACTCTAATTCACTGAAGCAACGCAGCCGTACCGAAGAAACATTTTTCATCGGTTATTGCAATGGACACCACATGTACTTTCCGACTATCGAAGGTGCAGCGGAAGGTGGCTATGGTGCGGACCCTGCGGTGAGTTGGGTTCAGTTGGGAGCGGGCGAAACGATGATCAATCAAGCGTTGATCGACCTTTTCACTTTCCAAGGTGCCTTTCTCTGGAGTCCTTGAGTTCAAGTCTCGTTGATGCTACTCGACCGTTATGGGGTTGGTGAGAATCCAGATCTTTGGTTGCGGCGCGTCAAGCCACAACTCCGCGCGATACTGACCGGGCTTGCTGGTTTCGTATTGGCATTCATAACCTGTGGCGGTATGAACCTGCTGGCCATCATGAATGATCTTCCAGGTCGCTTTTTGCGGCGAATAGCCTGAGAATACCACGCCCCCCTTCGCTTTCACTTTCCCTCCGATCTCCACACGTTCCTGGTTCTCTTTGGAACTTGCAAACCACTGCAAACCTCGCCCGCTCGCTAAGCCGTCAAAGCAAACATAAGCCCGACTATGCAGGAGCGCGTCCCAAACAGCTGCTTGAGACTGTTCGGGCAAGAGCAAATACGTTCCCGCATGTCGCAAGCTATTCTCATAAGGGTCCAGCAAAAGCTGAAATACGATTTCACCTTCTTTGGCATCTTCTTTAATCGGGATTAGTTCTGCGGCCGCTTTGCGATTGAGTTCGAGTATTTTTTCTCCCAAGGCATCTTCCACTCGCACCATATCTTTCTCAATCAACCGCAACCGAACGCCGACGTTTTGATGCGCATCGTTGGCGGCCACGCCTGTGTGCCGCGCCGTTGCACTCATCGCGTCCCAGCGTTTTAAGTAATCGGCTGGGTAATCGAGCAACGCCAATAAAGCTTCTTGAGGATACTCTTGAATCATGGGAGCTGTATTGATTAACCACAGCGGATTTCGCATGGAAGATACCAAGCGTTTCTCTTCTTTGAAGTCGGCATGTGTGTTATAGATTTCATTCCCGGTGATGCCGGGAATATCCAGATCCATTCGTTCTTCCAAGTGTGAGATAAAGGCGAGACCGTCCGTTTGCTGTACAGCCCCAAAATACTCTTCCGTCCCCATGGCATCCGCATTGCGAATCGAGGCTTTAGGGTACGCCAACAGACCTTTGGTCTCAGCCCCTGGAATCAACAAGACACCATCGCGCATTCCCTGATGTCCATCCTTCACTATGTCGTAGTGGGAAGCAGGATGTTCAGTAAACATCAAAATATCAGTATCAGCTCGCTTGGCGGCGGCGACGATATCTTCGATTTGACCTCGACTATCATGCGACCAATGCGAATGCACATGCAAATTGGCTCGATATGTTTTTAAGGGGCGTGGCTGAGTTACCTCAATCCGTTCCTTCTTCAAATTCGCGATGGCCTCCCGAGTGGCTTGCAATTTTTTACGCGTCATCCGATCTAATGCATCCTCACCGCAGGCGATCGTCGAGACACCCAAACATAGCAGTGCCAAAGTCAAGTGATGCACGATGCTGCGGCGAAGCGATGTGGTTGGAAACATAGTTGCAGTCCAAGAAGAGGTAAGATATCGGTGGCTATAGATTGCGATGCAATATTGCGAGGAGCAAGAGGTTCTTTATCGTATACAACGCACTCCCCTTGTCATTTTACTGGCTCGGCGTTCAATTGACTTTTCAACCAACTGGCCATCAGCTCGCGAGATTCCTCGGGTACCGAGTGTTTCTTGCCGTGCACAAAAAAAGCGAATCGATCGGCCGCGTTTTCGAGTTCGAAGGCTTTCATCACTTCCAAGTTCATCAACACACGTTGACGTTGGGTCGCCTCGACACCATCGTTAACCGCCGAGATATCCAGAAGTGCTCGAGGTGCGGTCAACGCCATGACTTCATGAAAATCGATGGGAGGTAATTTTCCTTCGAGAAGGCCAGGACGGATATGTTTGAAATAGACATACCAGCGATCTCGCGACCATTCTTTAACTTGATCGTTATAACGAAAGAAAGAGGCGGCGCAGTTGCAAGCCGCTGCTTTGATACGCTCGTCGTAAGCTGCTAAGAAAATAGTCCCTTGGCCACCCAGCGAATGCCCCATCGCACCAATTCGTTGTGGATCGACTTCGGGTAGGGTCATCAAAACGTCAACCGCGATGGAATGTTCGTAGGTAAACTTTCCCACAGCAGTCCATTCCGGATGCCGTTGATGAAAACGAGTTGTATCGTACGCCCCTTCGGGAGGAATTCGTTCGCCAGCGACGAAATGATCTGGGGCAATCACGACAAAACCGCGCCGCGCGAGATGATCGAGATGGGCTCTGGTCTTATCGGGTTCCAATCCGGCAGCTTGTTCTTTCCCTTTTGGATAAGTGCCATGCAAAGCGACCACTGCCGCTCCTGGTTCTTTTCGATCCAAGGGAATCGCCAAATACGCATGAGCTCGTTCGTCTTCCTCAACAGCGTAACTAATCAACTTGCGGCGATAGATTCCATCCACTTCAACGTCTTCATGAACTTTGAGATCCAGCGCTGGTTTGACCGGTTTGTGCTGGTCGCGAATCAAATCTAGAAAGCGTCGTCTGAGCACTGCTTTGTGCTTGAGCCACTGATCTCGATTTTCAATGCCGTCCGTCAGATCGCTCCAACTCGTTTCAATCGCTGGTGGGCTGGAGACCGGTCTAGGAGGCGGGGATGAATCCTCTTGAGCATAAGTCGCGGTTGGTAAGAGCGAAAAGGCTGCGTAAAGGTGCAGAAAAACGCTCGCGAAATTCGCGATTTTCGCAAGTTTTTCTGGTCGATTTTTGGATTTGGCACGCTGCATTCGGTGACTCCCCTCGAATTCCTGAAACCTAATTCGTGAAATCCAGGTCCTATATTTTGGCTGGGAAATAGGCGATTTTTTTGGCAGGCCGCCAAGATTCAACCCTTAAGCTCGAATGAGCAAACATCTTATCCAACATGTTTTTGAAGGCTCATTCGGGCGGGCAATGGATTAGATTATCCATTCTCTACCAGTTGCACTCGATATGCTAGAGGTCCCATCAAACCGGTTGTTGCCCAACTCCCTATCGAGGCGGCAAGTAGAATGGGCTAAGATACTTCTCCACCATCTTGAGTGGGAACCCAGTACATGTACATCAAGAATTGCGAGCGGATATGGCAATAATTGAATTGCGCGGCTTAGTAAAGCGATATGGCCGCAACACAGCGCTCGATAACGTAGACTTCTCCATTTCGCCAGGCATCACAGGGCTGCTCGGCCCCAACGGGTCTGGCAAAAGTACGCTGATTAAATCGCTCCTGGGCTTGGTCCGAGTCGATGCGGGCTCAGGGAGTGTGCTGGGTGAACCTTGGCCTGCGACCGTCAAAGCCATTCGCGATCGCATTGGCTATCTCCCTGAAGAAGATTGTTTCGTAGCTGGCTTGCAAGGAGTCGAGTCGGTTCAGATGATGGCCGAACTCTCGGGCATACCACGCCGCGAAGCATTGCGACGCGCGCACGAAGTACTCGATTATTGCGACCTCGGACAAGAACGATATCGCAAAGTTGAAACCTACTCGACCGGTATGCGTCAAAAGCTCAAGTGCGCTCAAGCCCTGGTGCATGACCCCGAGTTGATTATTCTCGACGAACCCACAACGGGCTTGGACCCCACACAACGCGAGGAGTTTTTGCAACGCCTCAAAACGTTGGCTATCAAGCATGGTAAGTCGATCATGTTATCGACCCACATTCTCCACGATGTGCGACAAATTTGTGACCACGTTGTCATATTGATCGGCGGTCGATTGCGAGTTTCCGAATCGCTAGAGAAACTGAGCCAACCAGCGAAACCAGGTTTGCATTTAACCGTTGTGAAAGAGGGAGAGCGATTGATTGAGGTTTTGAAAGCCAGGAACTTTACAGCCCATCTATCAGATGATCGCCAAAGCGTGTTTGTAGAAGGCGTCACCGCAGACCGAGCTTCCGAGTTATGGGCGTTGTGCGCGGATCAGCAAATTATGTTGCAACGGCTGGAACCATCGCGCAATTCCCTGGAACAGATTTTTCTCGATGCGATTCTGGAGGTGCCTCGTGCCGCTACTTGATCTAGGTTATCGCAGTTGGGAAGGGACTCGGACTCCACGCGCTCTGCGATGGTTAGTTGTGACCGTTACAGGTGCTTTGATGATTTGGCGAGGCTATTGGCTCAGAACCATTCTCGCCTTGTCGCTCAGCCCCATCATTTTCACCGTGTTTGGCTTTTTCTTTTTTGAACAAGGCTTGCAAGACCAAGAATCTCGCATGTGGGTCAGCCAAGTGGCTCGGCGTCAATTCGGGATGGATGAATTAGCCTCGAACATCGAACACAACCCCGAACAAGCGCGACATGAGGTTTGGTCGCTCTTCCTGCTCACTTTCTTCAAGCAATCGCAAGTGTACGGTATGGTCATCGTGCTGGGACTCACCGCGCCCCGCTTGATCAGTTACGACTTGCGAAGCCGCGCTTATTTGCTGTACCTCTCGCGTCCCTTGAGTCCTGCGGAGTATTTGTTGGGCAAAGCGTCCGTCTTATGGTTTTTGTTATTAGCGATTGCAACTCTGCCAGCATTGTGCGTTTACTTTTTCGGCGTCTTAATTTCACCTACATGGAAAGTGATTTTTGATACCTGGGACCTTCCGCTCCGCGTGATGGCTGCAACCATTGTGTTGGCATTACCGACATCAGCGTTGGCGATTTTCTACTCATCAATGACTACTGAAAGCCGTTTTGCGGGCTTTGCTTGGTTTGCAACATGGATCGTCGGCTGGGTCACTTACTCCGTTCTCACAACAGCCTCGGCCATTGGTCAAAACAGTGGTGAGGATATCGCCGCACAATTTCATAGATGGCAGTCCGTTTCTCCATTTCACACCTTGGGGCAAGTCCAAACCATTGTGTTCGGCGCCAATGGTTACGATGAACCGTTTTGGGTTCCCATCATTGTGTGCTCCGCCGTAACAATGGGTGGCTTCTACATGGCGCATCGCCGCATTGCGGGCATGCTCAGAGCATAAGGAGTCAAAACGATGGAAATAGACAAAAACGGTCCGTTGCTTTCGATCAAGAATGTCTCTCGACTTTATGGCACAGTCATCGGTGTCAACGACATCAACATCGACCTGCCGCGTGGAGCATACGGTTTGGTGGGCCCCAATGGTGCCGGTAAATCGACCTTGATTGGCTTGATCACCGGCGCTCTCACACCGTCACTGGGTTCGATCGAGGTTTTTGGACAAAACCCGCGTCGCTTCACTGGCTCGCTGCATCGAATCGGGCTCTGCCCAGCTTCGGATTTGCTTCTTCCCAAAGTTCCCGCGAAATCTTGGTTGGAGCAACTATTGGCATTGCATGGCTGGCCATTGAAGGTCGCCGCGCAACGTGCGATTGAAGTCCTCACTTGGGTCGGTCTTGGTCAAGCAATGGATCGCCCGATGGGAACCTACTCGTTGGGCATGCGGCAAAGAGCCAAACTTGCCCAAGCGTTATCGCATGATCCTGAGCTGCTTATCTTAGACGAACCATTTAACGGCCTCGATCCGGTAGGACGCTTGCAGATGATTGAACTTCTTAAGCAATGGGTCGCCAATGGACGAAGTCTATTGCTGGCGAGCCATGTGTTGCATGAAGTGGAAGCCGTCACCAATGCGTTTATGTTGATTTATGGTGGACGATTGTTGGCGGTTGGCACAGCGGGTGAATTGCGAACGATGCTTGCCGATTTGCCCCAAGAGGTAACGATCGAAGGCCCGGACAGTCGAGCAATTGCCGGCTGCTTGGCCAGCGAGTCCTGGATCCAATCGATTCGCGTTAGTGCCGATTCTTCGCACGTGGTCGTTGCAGTGTTGGAACCCTTGCGGCTGTACAGTCTGTTAAATGAGCTCATTCAGAGCAAGCATTTTTGTTTGACGGGTATTCGCGGTGAAACGGGTGACCTATCCGCGTTGTTCCGCTTGTTGGTATCCCGTCATCGTGGCCAAAACAGTCTATCGATTCAAGGTGTAACCGCTCATGTTGCCAACTAACACAACGACATCAACGACTGCGGATATTAGCTCAGCCACCAAGCTCCCGTGGTCACAAGATTCGTATGTCGCTATTCCGCAACGTCGCCCATGGCTCTATGGCCTCGTTGGCGTGGCGAAATACGAATGGGAACGCTCACTTTCCTGGAGTCGACTGCTAGGACTAATTCTGATCATCGCCTTTCCCGTCGTCTTGATTGGCATGGTGAAGATGTTGGTGGATGTAAACGCCCGCGCCAACGCAGACCAAAAGTTCATGATCTTTAGCACGGTCGTTTTTATGCTGATTCCGCAAGTGGCCACCATGCTAAGCCTCTTACTTTGGGCAACTCCTGCAGTTAACTCCGAGTTGGAAGGCCAAACCTGGATCTACGCCTTAGTGCGTCCTAATGGGCGACTTATTTTGGTCCTAGGCAAATACCTCGTTGCCTTTTTTTGGGCGTTTGCGGCAGGAACCATAGCCATAACCATATTGATTCCAATCCTCAGCTTGGAACGCAGTTGGGATTTATGGTGGACCATTATTCGATTGTTATTCTTAGCGAGCCTCGCCTACAGCGCTCTATACATCCTGATTGGTACTTTCTTCCAAAGACGCTAGATGGTCGTAGCCTTTATCTATTCCATTGTGGCTGAAGGCATACTCTCTTTTATACCCGCCACCATCAATCAGGTCACCGTAAGCTATCGTTTGCGAAGCCTTTTTATTCAATGGCTTGGCGTCGAGTTCCCCAAAGACCCTGACAATCCATTTATGATTGCAGACCTCTCTGGCCAATGGCATCTGATTGTAGGAATATTGATCTACACCCTAATATGCCTCACCATTTCCATGCTCTGGCTCCGTCGCAGCGAATACTCACTGCAACCCGAAGCTGCTGCCTAATAGTTCCAAAATCGAAGCGACAAACTATCGGTCTCTAGGACCGTCACGGCAACCTGCCGCTGGCTCCTAGAAATCCATAAACTCGGGCCACGGAAGTTGGCCCGAGTCGCTGTACGAGAACCAGTGCGCAACGCACCAAAGATATCCACGGGATTTAGAGACCAAATCTTTAGGTCCCCAAATCGATCCACACTTAAACCAAACCGTTCGCTTGGATCAACCGCTATTGACGAAATGTTATCGCGATGAACGGTCAGCAGTTCTACTTGCCCCGTTGCCAAATCCGTGAATCGAACGATTCCATCTCCATGTGCCGTGGCGACTTTCCGATAGTTGTCGTAGTAGGCTATGTCGTTGACATCGGAATAATTTAGGGGGTGCTTCAACATCGTTCGCGCCCCATAGTCATATTCCATAATCATTTGTAAATCGCCCCCCATCACAAACTTCTTTTCACGTGCATGCCAATCAGCATGGGATACGCTTGCAGGCATTTGAATTTCAGTGACCTTCGGTTCTCTCCCCGTCAAGTCTAAAAAGAAGTAGCGATGATGCTCTCCACGCAATAGGAGCATGTCACCTTGCGGGGATAACCCGATAACATTGGTCAAACGCTCCTTGCCTGGCATGTGCTGTGTGAAGGGAGGTTTACCTTCTCGCCAAATTCTGAGTTCCTCTCCATTTTCCAACCAAGCCATTGCTTTCCCGTTGGCAGATACGCGAATGCTGGCCCAATCGCGGTTTGGCACTGCACCACGAATCACAGTGGCAAACTCCATCAGATCTTGAACATCAATTTGTTGGATTCCGATACTGCTTGGCGATAACTCCGAACCACTTTTCGCTAAAGTGCCTTGTGTCTCAAGACCTCCTGCAGCCAAGCGTTCTTGAATGGCAGTTCTCGGAATGCGTAACCATGACCGATCAGTGAGTTCTACAAACAAATCGCCACTATCTTTTGCCCAAACTCCAGTGACTCTGCCTTCGGTTACGATTCCATTAACGTCGTCTTTCCGTTCCTTCTCTGCGTCGGCTGCCAAGCCGTTGAGGCGGATCCTCAAGATATCGCCCCCTTTGGTGCCGCCGTAAAGTGTCGCGCCGTCAAACGCCAACGATTGAATGGGGGTCGACGCAATCGCCAGGTTAGCAATTGGTTCAAGCGACTCTTGCATCAGAGCGACATTGGGAGTTTCTTTAACCAGAATCGTGTCGGTGAATTCTACAGCGGACGAGTTTGACTTTGAGACCTTGTCGCTATCCGTCATCGCATCCAACCACCACGGTTGTTTGCGCAAATCCCATACAATCACTTCCCCATTTTCCAAGCCTGTCGCCAATAGTCCGCCATCGGCCGTTGAAGCCAAACTAGCCACGTTGGTCGTCGCGTCACGTTGCAACATTTGAATAACTTTCCATGACCGGCAGTCGACAATTGCGATTCCTCGAATGTCGGCGAAAACAACTGCCATGAATGGAGAATTCGCGATGGCTCCCGCAAATAAAATCGTGTTCGAGAAGTCATCTTTATCGAATTTGACTTCGGTCGCTTGAATATGCTCAACCGAGTCGCTTAGTTTGACAACCGCAAGAGAGGTTTCACTTTGCTGATACACAAAACACTCACCATCCAATCGCAATCGGCCCATCCAACGATTGGGGCGGGTACCAACTACGGTCCGCGCAACATTCCCATCGCGGCTCATCAAGACAGGAAATTCATACCGTGAACCGGCCAGTATTTGACTCCCATCCCCATTCAGTTCGATCGATTCCAGAGTCGTGTAAAACTGTGGCTCAAGTACGTGGAACAAGCCTGTGAGAAGGTCCAGTTGTTTTACATCAGAACGATCGTAATTGGGCAGTTCTTGAGGCGTCCCACCAAAATAGATCTTGGCTTCTGTTGGATGCGCGGCCAGGGAGAATAAACTGTAAACTCCTTGAGTATCGTAGAGCTTTTCTAGCCTTCCCTCGGCACTCAGCTTCAACAGCTCTCCTTTTTCCGTGATGGCTACAATATCTTGAGTGGCAGGGACAAAGCGAACTTCTTCCACCGAAGACTTTCCGCGATACAGCACATCGATCTGTGAATTCATTTCCAAATTCAACAATTGCCATTGTGGATGGCTTTGCTTATCAGGAAAGACGGACTTTAATTGATCCAAGCGTTGGCGAGCAGTGACATAATTCCCATCTCCCCAGGCGTGGTGTGCCTCGCGCAAGCCTGCTTGCCACGCGAGATTCTCATAACGCACCTTCTGCTCATCGGATGCCGCTCGCAAGCGATCCGCTTTACCAATCGCGCGCATTAACATTTCATTCGATTTCGTGAGCTTGACTTCATTCTTCTGATCGTCGTAATTGGCTTTTAATTGCACGATCGCTATGGCTGCGAGGCACAATAGTACAGCGGAGAATAAGCCGACGATAAGTGGACTCTCTTTCGCAAAACGCCACAAGCGTTCTGCCGAAGTGAGCGGACGAGCTTCGGTCGGTGAACCGCGCAACCACGCTCGTAGGTCTTCGGCAAATCTCCCAGCCGTCGCGTAGCGTTGGTCAGGATAAAAGGCCATCGCCTTCCTGCAAACTGCATCCAAATCTCTCGGGAAACATACATCGATGTCGCGGATCGAAATCACTCGCTTGGTTTCTTGCCGAGCGCGTTGGAACATATTGCTCGATGCAAAAAACGGATTCTTTCCCGTCAGACATTCGAACAATACGACCCCCAATGAATAGATATCCGCCAGCTTGTAATCGCAACGCAAATTGCTTTCCATGAGCTCGGGAGCTAAATACTTTGGCGTTCCAACAACGTAACCTTCTCGAGTTTCATACCCTTGATCATCAAGAATCTTAGCGAGGCCGAAATCGGTCAAGTGCACGGTTGCATCGGCCAAATCTTCTTGCTCGCCGAAGTGCACTAGTATATTGTCCGGCTTGACATCTCGATGCACGATTCCACTTCGATGAGCGTTATCGATCGCATCGGCTAAGTCTGCGATCAACCGCACAGCCGCATGAAGTCCCAGCGAGCCTTTAGCGATCAACCGAGACAGCGATGTTCCATCAATCACATCGCAAACTTGCCAGGCAATTCCACCAAACTCATCCGCTTCTAATACTCGAACGATCGAAGCGTGATTCAAGCGGGCTGCCGCTCGCGATTCTTGGAGAAATCTTGCCTTGACGGTGGGATGAGCATTCCATTCTGGACGGAGAACTTTTAACGCCACGTCACGTGATAGTCGTGCGTCGCGGGCTTGGAAGACAACCCCGAAGCTGCCGCGGCCCAAGACTTTTACCACCTGAAAACGATCTGGTAATTGAGCTGCTAACGCTTTCTCGTCGGCGAGCAGTTCACCTGTTTCCGATGGTCCCCGCAACGTAGGCTGTTGGCTAGAACTTGCGTCTGACGGCTCAAAGGGAGCGAAGACCTTTTCTGGCGGTCGAGAACGGGGACGGTGAGCCTCATCCACAACTTGACTCTCCATCGATAAAAGGACTCGAGGTGGTTCGCTTGAAGCGTACGTTATTGTCTTTCCCTGGCGGCTGCAACGCAAGTAATACGGTGAAGTACGGCCTGAAAAAGGGATAACTGTTCACGGTTTGAAGAACGTAGGCCGACTTTCCTAAGTCGGCTCGCGCGCAACATCCAGCCGCAAAAATGTTATGCGCAACACATCGGTACCAGGTAGCTGAGCGTAAGTTTTTTGCGGCTCGATTCTGCGCGCTTGCCGACTTGGGAAAGTCGGCCTACTTGCGTTTCAATGTTCGCATCCCAGATAACAAATCATCTTTGGCTTTTTCTTGCTGGAGCATCTCGTCGGTGCTGCTGGGATCAACAGCTCGGCAAATTTCCGTCAAGCGTTCGATCAACACATCCAACTTATCTTCCCAATCTTCTGGCGTACTCTCGATCGGTGGAATATTGGCCATTTCGTCCAGCAACAAAATTAGCCGCAACAAATGCCGGAAGATCATCCCTTCTTGCTTTTGCAAACCACGAGCGGTGATGTACTTATTGAAATGATTGAATTGCAGCACCTCGCCTGCAATCCAAACCGGGCGACAATAGACGTCATGAACTTTGGGGAAATCGTAGTCAAACAAGCGTTTTAATTTCTGGGCCACTGTAAGTGGTCGGGGAGGAGGTTCGAGATATCGACCATCGCGACGATACTCTTCCGCTTCACTCTCTTCTTCAGGCACACCCCCTAATTCTTCAGCCCCAGCCAAGCCTAATTCGAGCAGCTGATGATTCAAGCGATCGAGTGCTAATGGTCCTTGCGGCAATTCTTCTTCCGGAGGAACACGCACCAATTTCGCAATGTTATTGGGAACCTCCAAAACGCTTTCGAGAATCTGAAGCCTTTCATTTTCATCTGCGATTGCCATATGTCCGGCAATGTAGACACCAAAAAGTGGATTGATGCTTCGCAGTCGAACCAACAAATCCAATCTCTCTGTCGGTGTTGCCGTTAGAGGTTTATAGTTCTCGACATCGTAGCCACGTGCCCCCGGATCGGAGTTCGCGCGTTTGGAATCATCGCTGCTAATATCCTCATCATCGTCGGACTCTGTTGGGGGTGGAGGGGCGCTCACTTTATATCCGGCTGCAGCTAGGAGTCCCACCACTTCGCTTACCCCGCCTTGCTCACCCTCTTTCTTTCCTGATGGCGAAAAATTCGGCGATTGGGTTAAGGGTTGTGGTTTAGGATCCAGGTCGACATAGCCCGCCGTCCACAGCGTAATCAACATTGTGTTCAGTTCGCGCTGAGCGATTTCTAGTTGCTTGGCATCCAGCAATCTGCGGCCCACTAGATCGCGCAATGGTTGCACTTCGGGTGAACGCGAGAGGAGATAAGCGAGCAAACGCCAAGGCAATTGACCGCGACTAGCGAGCTTGGCTGACGGAGCCGTACGTAATTTTTCGAATTGCTCTGCGCTCCAATACGTTTCACCTTGTCGCCGTGTGGGCTTCTTCTTTTTGAGTTGTTTCTTCGCCTGCATCAAGCCTGGATCTTTGGTATCTTCTGGAATCGAATCGTATTTTTCTTTCCAGCGAAGAATCTTGACATCATCTTCGTGAGCCAGGGCAAAGACAAAACCTTCATTATCAAACTGAGGCCGACCTGCACGGCCAAAGATTTGTTGAGCCGTAGCGGTTTCGATCGGTTTCCTTTTGTCGAAAGGTCCTTTCAATATCGTCGGCAATACAACCGAACGGGCTGGTAAGTTAATACCTGCAGACAATGTTTCGGTGCAAACGGCTACCGATAAGAGTTTCTCTTGAAACAATTCTTCGACAATGCGGCGATACTTTGGCAACAAACCTGCGTGGTGAACCCCGACGCCACGCATGAGGATCTGACGCAATTTGGGTCCAGCCCCTTCACTCCAATCGTAACGATCAAGTCGCGTGACCAAGGCTGCTTGTCGAGCCTTGTCGATCATCTTTTTTCCCTTCAATAGTTCGGCAACTTGCCAACATTGATCGCGATTGAAACAAAAGACCAACGCCGGAGTTCGACGTTTCACTTCATCACCTTCGGCGATGCTCTCCATGAACTCGTCGAGCAGTTGGTCATCGATCCACCAGAACGATAATGGGACTTTGCGCTCTTGGCTTTGAACGAGCAACAGGTTTCTTTTATGGGCACGCGCGAGCCACATATTGAATTCAACGCTGTTTCCAACGGTGGCAGAAAGAAGCAACGTCCGCACATGCGCAGGAAGTAACCCTAAACTTAACTCCCACACGATCCCGCGTTCGGCATCGTTGAAGCTGTGAAACTCGTCCATCACAACGGAGGAAACGTCCGTGAAGTCGAACGCTTCAGGATTGAGCAAACGGTTGAGCAGAATTTCGGCCACAACGACCAACACGGGGGCATCGCCATTAACGCGGCGGTTACCCGTCACTAGGCCAACATCTTTTTCAGAGAAGCCCCATCGAACAGCGGACATCTGCAACTCTAAAAGTTTCTGGTCGGTCAGAGCGATCAGCGGCGTGGTGTAGTACATTCGCTTCCCGGTTCTCAACGCTTCATATACTGCCGCTTCAGCGATGAGCGTTTTGCCCGTGCCCGTCGGCGCGCACACCAGCACTCCCTGTTCACTGGAGAACCAGGCGTAGAGAGCTTCTTCCTGAACAGGGTAGGGGGGGTAAAGCAGTCGCTCAAAATATTCCCCTGCAAGTTCATCGCGAGTTAGATTGGGATCTTGCAGCGGTGAAGGTTGAGACATGATGGACCAGCCTTGGTTTTATTCTTGACGACAATAATCAGCCCCCATCTTGTCCTACGAGCGTGATT
>JAFLCP010000076.1 GCA_017303505.1 Planctomycetota bacterium
GGTTTGGTACGCGCTGAAGCAGTTGAACAAACGAAACCAGGTAAATTTAAGTTCAAAGCTTTGGATACCAAGAGCGCGTATATCGGCTACTTGGCCTTAACACCTGCCGATGCCGGTTTGACGATTGGCTTTGTGGGCCCAGGCACTCCAGCAGCCTCAGCGGCACACAAAACCGGTGGCACGGGTACTGTTTCGCCTGGCCTTCAAGCTGGTGACGTCATCAAGAAAATCAACACCTCTGAAGTTCGCTCTCTCGGCGACTTCGACAAAATCATGCAACAAACCAAAGCCGGTGTTGCATTGGGAGTAACCGTTGAGCGGCCAAACGTCGGTGAACTCGGCTTCGAGTGCGTAACACTCGAAGCTCCTATGGACATTGTTCGCTTGAGCAATGAGAGCGCTGAAGAAGTCGTTGGCAATTTGACTCGCACTTCTTGCTTAACAACTCTGGCATCGATTGATGGTCGTCCCATCGAAGCGAACTCGCGTTACATCACCGGACTAGAAGCGACGCTCAATGGTGTATGGGATCACAAATCGATTTCGCGTGAAGGGTTTGTTGGAATTGAATTCTCACTCCCTCTTGCCGAACAGCTCAAAGCCATCGGTATTGCTGCAGATATCACTCTTGTAAAACGCTACTGGCTTCCCAAGCCAACTGGTGAAGGTGCAGTTGCTGGTACTCGGTCCGGTTACGTCTTGGATTATGAAGTCGAAGTGATTAATAACGATGATAAACCTCACAGCGTTTCATTGCGTCAAGAAGGACTGAATGGCATCACCCTCGAGTCGTGGTGGTATGCTCCTAAGATCAGCCCTTATTTCTTCCAAGCTGCTGGTGCTCGCGATGTTTTGTTAAGCACCACTAAGAGTGGACATCGCTTGGCCACTTGTTACTCGATTTATGACGACGCTCGGCGCAATCCGACCGCACCAGATCGATTGTTATTCGGTTCCACCGAACCTGCCGATCAAAGAACGCTTAAGTACATTGGCGTAGATGGTTATTACTTTACGACTGCCTTTGTGCCCACTCCCGGTGATCCAAGTTCATTGGCTAATCTGTATCAAGCGGGCACTACATTGATTGGTGATCCGACTCGCTATGTTCGCCATCAAGAGAAAGCTGCCAATACTTCGTTCTGGATCGATACTCAGTCCAAGACGATTGAGCCCAAGCAAACCGGCAAAGAACAGATGCAAATCTTTATTGGGCCTAAGCAGCCCGATCTTCTTTCGCAGTATGGCTTGAGCAACACAATTGAATATGGTTGGTTCTGGTGGGTTGCACGTCCTTTGTCATGGTTGTTGCACTTCTTCTACAGCATTGTCCGCAACTATGGTGTCGCCATTATGTTGCTCACCTTCTTGGTTCGCGGTAGCTTGTTCCCATTGGGTCGCAAAGCGGCACTCAATGCCCAACGCATGCAGGAACTTGCACCAGAACTGAAACGCATTTCGGAACAATACAAGGATGATTACGAAAAGCGAGCCAAGGCGACACAAGAGTTTTACGCTAAGAACAACTTCAAGCCTTGGGCTGGTTGTTTACCGATCTTCTTTCAAATCCCAATTTTCATTGGTCTCTATCGATGCTTGTCGGTAGACATTGAACTCCGTCAACAAGCCTTGTTGCCTGGCGTCACATCGTGGTGCTCGAACCTCGCTGGTCCGGACATGCTGTGGTACTGGGGAAGCTTTATGCCAAACCTGATCGCCGGTCGGGGTGAAGGTTGGTTTGGACCTTATTTCAATATCCTGCCTTGTATCACCGTGGTCCTCTTCATCATTCAGCAGAAGATCATGATGCCTAAGGCTACCGATGAACAAACCCAGATGACTCAAACCATGATGATGTATATGACGGTCTTCATGGGTTTGATGTTCTTCAAAGTGCCAGCGGGACTTTGTATTTACTTCATCACCTCCAGCATTTGGTCTTTGTTTGAACGCAAACTGGTAAAACGCTTGGGGCCACCACCTCAACCACCTGCTGCGCCCGCTCCCGAACCACCTCCTAGTCGCGACGCACGCAAAGAAGCATCGGAAAAGAAACAGCAAGAAGCGAATAAGAAACCTGGCTGGTTTGAAAAGATGAAACAAATCGCCGATCAAGCTGGCTCGGATAATTCCACGACTTATCGTCGGGAAAAATCCAAAGACAAAGATCAGAAGAAGAAAAAGTAGAACGGCTGTCCTCAGCCGTCACGTAGCACGACCGTCCTCGGTCGTGCGCCTCACATATTCTTTACTGCTTTAACCAACAGCATCAACACCCGCAGTCTACGGCGAATCGTTTAACCCGTACGCCGAAGGCTAGGCCGCGCAGGACGTGCAATGATGGTTGGGCTATGCGCAGTAGCTGACTCATATTTCTCCTCTCTCCTTTCTCCTCTCTCCTTTCTCCTCTCTATCCACTCCTTTCTATCCACTCCTTTCTATCCACTCCTCTCTTACGCAGCGTCGCCCGTAGGCCGAAGGCTAGGTCCCATTGTGTGTGCAAGCAGTGCAGAACGCTCTCAGATGCGCGGTGGGCCGAGAGGCTGTCACGACGAGTTACGACGACGATCACGAATTACGACGACGAATTACGATTACGATCAGGAATTACGATCACGACGACGAGTTACGAAGTACGAAGTAAGAGCTACGAATCCAACCGCGTAAACTCTCGGCGCCGTGAGGTTTTTCGCTCGTCGTACGCAGCGCCGAGGTGATCGTCTACGCAATTCTCCCGGACCTAAACACAAGCCACTATTGCTTGAAGTACGGATTCTTAATGGTTACTGGTCCTGCTGGTGCGGTTTCTTCTGCAACAACCATCCCATCATAGTATGGATTTACAATATGTGGTCGTGTTTCCGCACGTGGAGTCGCCATGTATCCCGGGTTGGGCTGCAACGTCGACAGGGAAGCGTATGGGCTATCGCCGTAAGGGCGTTGATATCGCTTGCCGTAGTAAACTGGTGGATGGATAGCAAAGTAGGGAGGAACTGGCACATTGTTGCGGAAGGAACCATAAGATCCACCGTAGCCCCAAGCCGCACCACCCCATGGGCTAAATGGAAATTGAGCTTGGCATGGAATGGCCAAACCAATCGTCAGTAAAAGACCGGCGACAAGCGACTTGATCGACATAGCTGTTCGTCTCGCGAGTAAAATACACTGATTGAAAGCGGGAACCGAATCGCCCCACAGATTCCACACTAATTACAATCCGGCCAGGTTCAATGCGGCAGTAGGCTTTTACTGTACGAATTCACCCCTCATAATCGTTACAATCGGAATCGTTTTTTACCTTTCGGCGTCGCGCTCTTACCATGACTGATCCAGGAAAACGAGATTTCCCCAGCGCGAATCGTATCTCAACGGTCCCGCTTAAGTTGTCGGAGTTGGCTGAAGGGTTAAAGCGTCAAGCGGGTTTTCTAGGCTTCGCCGAGGCTCGAATAACGGCAGCTGTCGAGCCTGGCCGCTATTCCGATTTTCTCACATGGCTTGACCACGGTTACGCTGGCGAGATGAGCTATCTCGAATCGCGGAAAGATGCCTATCGCCACCCTGCTTCAGTTATGGCAGGAGTGCGTACGATCCTGGTGTTAGCTCTACCCTATTCACCCAAACCGACGAATCAAAGTTCGCTCGCGATAGGAGTTGGAAGAATTGCACGTTACGCTTGCGGTTCAGTGGATTACCACGATTGGATCCATGATCGACTTAAGCTACTGGGCCATTGGCTTGAACAACATTACTCTCGAACCACCGAATCGCAGTCTGAGTCGCTCACATTCCGCGGAATTGTGGATACCGCCCCTTTGCTAGAACGGGAATTTGCTCAACTCTCCGGGATGGGTTGGATTGGCAAGAATACACTTCTGCTGAACCGCACATTAGGAAGCTATTTCTTCTTGGCCTGTTTACTGACGAATATCGACTTACCGTGTGACTCGAGCCATGTTCAGGATCACTGCGGTTCCTGCCGAGCCTGTATTGAAGCGTGTCCCACACAAGCTTTCGTCGAACCGCATGTGCTAGATGCCAGCCAATGCATTAGCTACTTAACGATTGAACAGCGCGGGATGCCACCGATCGAATTGCGATCGGGCATCGGTGATTGGCTTTATGGATGTGATATATGCCAAGAGGTATGCCCTTGGAACCGCAGGGCTCCATCGTTGATGGAAGAAGCCTTTCAACCATCAGCTTCCTTCACCGAATTACCCCTCCGCGAGATCCTTTCCCTGGACCAGGAACATTTCCGCGTTCATTTTCGACGAACACCTTTTTGGCGTGCGAAACGGCGTGGCGTCCTACGAAATGCGGCGATTGTCGCTGGCAACCAGCGCTCACCAGATTGTATCGAACCACTAAAGAGCCTGCTTCAAGATGAGGACGAGTTGATACGAGCTGCAGCCGTATGGTCTCTTTCTCAAATGGAACTTCAAAACATCGAAGAGATTTTTGAACCGCTTAGCCTGAACGAGCAGAGCAGTTTGGTTCAAGCCGAGTTACAATATTTTCGTCAAACAAGAACGCGAGCCCTGTGATGCGCCACGTCTATCTGTTGCTTTCGATCTTGGGGCTCTTACTCCCCATGATTTGTTTCGGCATTCATTTTACCTCGCGGGGTGAAGCTGCCTGGAGTGAGTTCTTTGCAGCTCCATTCGCCACGTGGGTCATCTCAGGTTTTTCGTGGGACCTGATGCTGACGGCAATAACCATAACTCTCTGGATGCATCGAGAAGCAAAACGTTTGAAAATGCCTGGATTTTATTGGCATTTTGCCTTCATCTTTCTTGTCGGAATCTGTTTCGCGCTCCCCACATTTCTGTACCGGCGAGAAAAGTTCTTGAGTTCTCCAACCAACTAGCTCAGCGCAGAACCGCTGTTTCGTCATTTTTCATTGCGATTGGCAAAATGGCTGAGAAAAAAATCACCGGGTGGCATCTTATTGGTGAAACAACGAACAAGACACTGAACATAGGCCCACCCTCATGATCTCCAGCGAACAACTTGCGAATGCAATCGACCGTTGGGGAGGAAGGCTGCGGTATTGGCTGTTACTCCGAACCTCCAACGCGGACGACATCCTTCAAGAGACTTTTTGCAAACTTGTTCAGCAAAAACGATTTCCGGAACGGCCCGCTGCGTGGCTTTTCCAAGTCGCCGCCAACTTGATTCGTGAAGAAGTACGGCGAGATAAACGCCGCAAATTGCGTGAAGAGAAAGTCGCTTCTACGGAAGTGGTCCAAGCACCTGCCGACATCGGTTTGCTACATGCCGAAGTTCAGGACGCGCTACAAAAAATACAACCCGAAATGAGAGACATCATCTTGCTCAAGATTTGGGGTGAGATGACGTTTGCCGAAATTGGCAAAACGCTTGGCCTCTCCACTGCCACCGCTCATCGAAGATACGAAGAAGCCCTCGCACAATTACGCCCCCTATGTGGTGCTGAAGATGTAAGGATCGGAACTTATGAATCCGCAAGATAAACTCGATATTGAATCTACGCTTAGCCAATTCGCGCCAGGCTTGCCAGCAAGCATGCGAGATCGAATGTTATTCGCCGCAGGTCAAGAAGCGGCCCATGTTGCTCAGCAACGAGTGAATCGTTGGCAACTGGGCACAACGGCAGTTGTTACTGGCTTATTGACATTCGGCCTTACTTGGATTTCCCAACCTCTCTCTCAAAGCAGCAGCGAAGCTTTGGTTTCCAATTCGGGTTCATTACCTACCGATCCAACGGAAACTTCATCAGATAATCTAACAAAGAAACAACTAAAGCTTGTTTCGCAAATTGAAAGCACGACCGCTCGATTCTTCACACTGAACGACGCTTTCTCCAAAGGTGCGTTGAATGATGTGGATATCCAGCCAGTTTCCAACAGAATGACGCTCACGCCGCGTTCTTCTCTCGATCTGTAATTGCAAAAACGTCTATCGCTAACCCCGTGACAAGGATTTTTACCATGACAGTGCGCGCACTTTTTCGGACGGCTCTACTCCTGGGAGCCCTTCAGTTTCTCCCCTTCGATACTTACAACCACCGAGCCTTCAGTCAAGACGCTTCGCCTGCAGTTAAAACTGCCGGGCTACCGACAGTGAAAGAGGGAACGAAGGTCACCGAAAGAACCATTTTGTTGCGGCCCGTAGCCGCTGAAGTCACTGGCGAAAGCCGGCTCTATCCAACCGCCGCTGAAATGCGGCCAGGAGACGCCGCCCCAATTATCCTGCGAATGAACTTCGAAGCCAGTCATCGCCGCAAAACTATCTCGGAACTTGAAGCCAAAGAGTACGCCAAAAGACCATTGGAAGAAATCGACTCGAAAGAAATTGAATCCGCCGAGTCAATATTCATTCGATCTGAATTGCGTCGGGCCGTCTTTCGCCAAACTGCTGGTTGGCAATACCCTATTTTCGAGTCACCGCATTTTTCCATTCTCTTGCCCGACGTCCAAGAAACTCGACTTTATGCCCGAACCATGGCCACCTTCGCTCGAGCCGCTATACGAAGAAACGATTTAGCGAAAGCGGAGGAGTGGTTACTTTATTCCAACGGCTTGGCTCGCCATGTAAGCGAAACTCCGTTTGCGATTTGCCGAATGGTCGCCGCTGCCGAAATGAATGATGCACTCAATGCTACGGCCGAATTGATTCAACATCCCAGAGCATCAAACTATTATTGGGATCTGACCTTTTTCCCTGAATCAACGAACTTGATCCGCGACGCCGTTCAATCTGAAGCCGGAGGTTGGGAAAACACGGTTTTGGCTCTTAAAAACCTCGACGCGATTGAAACTGAATCTCAGTGGCAGAAAGTTGCTCAGGAGATTCAAGATAATCTTGTTATGTTGGGCGATTCTTCATTTGAAAAGAAATCCGATTATCTTTTACTCGGTGCGGACTGGGTCGCTCGTTCTCGCGAACAATTGCCTGTCGTAGTGCCCGGGACCGATGCCTCCTCCGCCAAAATGTCACCCGCAGAAGTCTCAGTCCGATACTGGTGGAATCGTACGCAACATTTCGGTGCGCAAATCGAATCGTGCCTGCTACTCAAACCACATCAAGCGCTCAAGCAGCTCTACTCAGACGATTCCACACTGGAACAGATTCCCAAAAGTGAAAAAATTGTAAAACGTGGACTAGGCGACCTGCCTCAGCGGATGCATGTAGCTCTGACTTTACTCGAGCAGCATGTTGAAATGTTGCGAACGATCGAGTCGATTCGCGATTGGTCCGCTAAACATGACGGAAAATTACCGACAACGCTGAACGAACTCACTTTAGCTGTCGCTGACGATCCACTTACAGGTAAGCCATTCGAATGGAGCTTGAGCGAGAACGGCAAAGAAGGTGTCCTGAAGGGAGTAGTGCCGGTCGCAGCGGACAAATTCTACGAAAATTCCACTGAGATTGGGCGAGTTTACACGCTTCGCATCGAGTAACCCCCTATCGGGACAACAATCATCGCGAATACCCGTTAAGCCATCGGTATGGGGCTCTAGGAGCTCTCCATCCCGATGGCTATATTGTTGGGCTATGCGATTAATCACCTTTCATGAAGTCGGTTTTACTTGGCGCAAGCCCCCCATCTTAGAAGACGTCTCGCTGGCGATCGATACTGGGGAACGTATCGGCTTGCTCGGTCGCAACGGGACTGGCAAATCCACGTTGCTCAAGCTTATCGCGGGTGATATCCAACCTGATCATGGAACTGTCCGCACCGCTCCGAAATTGAGAATCTCGCGATTGATTCAAGAAGTGCCCGACGATATCGGTGGCACGATCTCCGATGTCATTAGCGGCGGATGGGTCGCACAAGGCGACCATGCTGATGAAGATGGCTCACACAACCATCAATGGCAACTTGAGGCAGCTCTCGATCGCACTCTAACACGAATGCAGCTTGATCCTACCCGTCCTTTCGCTTCACTATCGGCGGGTCTCAAGCGTCGCACGCTGCTCGGTCGAGCTATCATCAGTCAACCAGACTTGTTGCTGCTCGACGAACCGACCAACCATCTGGATATCGAATCGATTCTGTGGTTGGAAGATTTTCTCAAAGGCTACTCTGGGGCCTACATTTTCGTCACGCACGACCGCGCGTTCTTGCGTGCCCTCGCGTCCCGAATTTTGGAAATCGACCGAGGCCGCCTACTCGATTGGGAATGCGACTATACGACGTTTCTAAAACGCAAAGCCGATGTGCTTGCCGCCGAAGAAAAGCAGGACGCGCTCTTCGATAAAAAACTGGCGCAAGAAGAAGTGTGGATTCGCAAAGGCATCGAAGCTCGACGCACACGAAACGAAGGTCGCGTTCGGGCTTTGGAGGCAATGCGAAAACTACGAGTCGATCGCCGCAAAAAAATCGGCGATGTAAAGATGCAAGCGACGACATTAGAACGATCCGGCGAACTAGTCGCCGAACTGACCGATGTCTCTTTTTCCTACGACTCCCGCCCCATCATCAATAAGTTTTCTACACTGATTTCTCGAGGCGACAAGATTGGTATCGTCGGCCCGAATGGCGCTGGCAAAAGCACATTGATCAAGTTACTGCTCGGTCAATTACAACCGACTGCTGGCAAGATACGTCTTGGAACTAAACTAGAGACATTGTATTTCGATCAACTTCGCGAACAGATCGATGGTGAGAAGTCAGTAGCCGACAACGTATCTGATGGCGGCGACCAAGTTGTCCTGCAAGGTAAACCTCGCCACATATATGGCTATCTGCAAGATTTTCTCTTTACACCGGAGCGATCGCGACAACCCGCTAAGTTTCTTTCCGGCGGTGAACGAAATCGACTTCTTCTCGCTCGACTATTTAAGCGTTCATCCAATTTGCTGGTTCTCGACGAACCGACCAACGATCTCGACGAAGAGACCCTCGAACTGCTGGAAGAAATTGTATCGAGCTACGAAGGTACCCTGTTGCTGGTAAGTCATGATCGCGAATTCCTCAATAATGTGGTGACGAGTGTTTTGGCTCTCGATGGCGATGGTAACGTCACGGAGTATGGCGGTGGCTACGACGATTACGCACGACAGAAAGCCCTTCAGGCCCCCAAGGCTACGACAGGCTCAGCCAGTACTACGACGAAAGCCAGCTCAGCGACTGCTACAACCGCAGCTAAACCGACCAAGTCCAAGCTATCCTTCAAAGAGCAGAAAGAGCTAGAGTCGCTCCCTGGAAAAATTGAGCAAGCGGAAGCGGAACGCGAATCGCTTCATACCTCTATGGCAAGTCCAGGTTTTTATCAGCAGGAATCGTCTGCTATTACCGCTGCGGTAGCACAACTGGCGAAGCTCGACGAACAACTCGCTCTTCTCTATGCGCGCTGGGAAGAACTCGAAAGTCGAAGCAGCTAACTTTGTTGCCCAAGAACTACTCGCACTCGACGAGGAGTAGTGAGGTTCTCATCGGGCAGAGTGCGTTCCGCCATGGGTCCCGGGCTTTTGAATTTTTTGATCGACACCGATTGGAAATCCCACTTGGCGATTTTCGATCTGCTAAAATACTGTCGTCCTGCCTCTCTTCCCACCCTTAGCTTAAGGTACCCATCATGTCTTACTCACCTCGCTTCAGTATAGTCGTTCTCTTTCTTATAGCTGGTAGTTGCTTCGGTCGCCTCGGCGTTTGCCAAGAACAGAAAGATACCAAGGTTGCTGAGCTTCCGAAGGCATTTGTCGATGGCAACGGTCCAGGCTGGCGTTCCCTTCACAAAGATGATTTCGTCAATGTGAACTGTGCCGAAGATACATGGACTTGGCCTGAAGGTGAAATCCATTGCACCGGTAAACCAGTTGGCGTGGTGCGTTCCGTCAAACCTTACAAAAACATCGAGCTCGTAGTTCAATGGAGACATCTCAAAGAAGGTGGAAATTCGGGCGTTTTCTTGTGGGCCCCCAAAGAGCCTCTTGATGCCTTGAAGCCTGGTCAGCTGCCGCGCGGAATTGAAGTGCAGGTTCTAGATCATGGCTATACAGAACAATATAAGAAACAAACGGGTAAAGACCCCGATTGGTTCACGACCAACGGCGACGTTTTTCCGGTGGGAACCAAGATGAAGCCGTTTCCACCTGTGGCTCCGGATGGCCAGCGCAGCTTTCCAAGCAAGAACCTCAGCTTAGGTGTGGGGCAATGGAACCACTACTACATTCGCGCTATCAATGGCGAAGTTCGATTGTGGGTAAATGGGGAGGAAGTATCAGGCGGCACAGGTTGCGATCCATCCGAAGGGTACCTCTGCTTAGAGTCTGAAGGTGCACCTGTACAGTTCAAGAATCTCCGTTTACGCGAACTCCCTTAATAGCTATATGTTCGCTGACAAACTCTCTTGAAACAGGATCCTTAAGCCAGGGATGGCATTTATGACAGCGAAACTTCCTCTGAGGACGATCCTATTGGTCGCTATCATGTTGGTGATAGGCTGTCGTAGCACGCCGGAAGATGTGGGAAAAGGTGTAGCCGGATTCGCAGGAGATGTGCTCTATAAGTCCGCCGGTTCCGAGAACCAAGCCAATCGAGAAAACGCTTATCCGCACCCTTGTACACAGTGCGAGGGATTAGGCTATCACGCGGCAAACAGCGATTCGTCCCAACGAACCGAATGCCATGCCTGTATGGGACGAGGCTGGAATTAGTCTTATTTGCCAAGCCAACAGTTCCAATGTCCACCGCAACCGACAATAATCGGTAGAACTTTTTTTGTGTTGATCACGCTCAACTCAAACGTTCTCTTTCGCGTGGGGCCTTCGATGAAGCATTTGTTAGTTTGTGGTTTGTTCTTTGTCGTGTGCGCGACGTCATCGATTACATCTCCACTTCAACTGTTGGCTCAAGACAAGGGTGAGACCCCAGTTGAGTTGGTCGAGATTCAACAGGGTGACCTTCCAATTATTTTGTCCGCTCCCCACGATGGTTCTTTCGACGTACCTGGAGCAAAGCCACGAACAGGTGCTGGATTAGAAGCCAAGCCAGGCGGATTCGTTACCGCTCGCGACACGGGCACCGCACCGCTTGCCCAATTGGTTTCACAAGCGATTGAAACTCGATTTGGCCGTAAGCCATACTTGGTGATAAATCGGGCCCACCGCAAATTCATGGACCCTAACCGACCAGCAGCTGAAGCCTATGAAGAAGCTGCGACTCAGAACGTCTATGAAACGTACCATAACTTCTTGCACCGCGCTTGCACGGAAGTTCGAAACAAATATCAATCTGGGTTACTGCTTGATATCCATGGGCAAGGTAGTCGGCGTAACACAGTTTTTCGCGGTACGCAGAATGGCCTGACTGTTGAACTGCTGAGAAACCGTTTCGGCGAAGGTGCCCATTCCGGCGATGCTAGTTTTCTAGCGATGCTGGATGCCCGGAAGTTTATCGTCTACCCCAATCCATTCGATGGCAAAGAGCAAGCGGGATTTACGGGTGGCTTTATCGTCAAGAACTATGGAAGCCATTCCACTTATGGCATCGATGCCATCCAATTGGAGTTTGGTGGACTATATCGGGCTGCAGACAATCGCGCCAGTGCGGCAGCGGTCATTGCCGATTCGGTTGCCGAATATGCAGACACGTATCTCAAGCTCGAATCCATGAAGCAAGAAAAAGTTCTGTTTGCTCCTAAACCAGAGCCGTCGCCAGCTCCTGAAATTCCGGTCAATTTAAACGATCCACAATTCATCGACATTGCACTCTACACAGGAGAAGGTGCAGCACAAGCACGAACCAAGTTACTCGAAACGTTGCGCGGCAAGCCCAACGTTCGAGTCCACGAAAGAACCGCCGAGCAAATTCGACAAGGCCAACTTGCCGGTATGGAGATCGTGCTTCATCCAGGTGGAAGTGGAGGAGGGCAGGGACGAGCGTTAGGTGAAGAAGGTCGCAAAGCCGTTCGAGAGTTTGTGGCCGATGGTGGTGGCTACATTGGCATTTGTGCAGGGGCCTATCTGGCAACTTGTCATTATGATTGGTCGCTGCACATTCTTGATGCTCATGTGATCGATCGCGAACATTGGGCGCGAGGAACAGGCAACGTTGATATTGCATTAAGTGACTCAGCCAAACAGTTTTTTGACACAGACAAAGAAACAGCAGCCGTACGTTATGCCAATGGTCCGTTGTTGGGGCCGGGCAATAATGAAAAGATCAGCGATTATGAAATCTTGGCAACGTATCGTGGAGAGATCGCGAAGAATGGTGCACCGACGGGTGTCATGCCTGGCACAACAGCCATTGCCAAAGGAGACTATGAGAAAGGGAAAGTGGTATGCTTTAGTTGTCACCCTGAAAGTTCGGACGGCCAGCAATTCATGCTGCACGAAGCCATCGAATGGGTTGCAACCAAGCGGCCCAACGAAACTACTCCTTCTCCTGTTGGATCAAACTTGGATCAGGTCGAATCAGCAACACCAAAACCACAGAAATAATGGCAGCTCCTGCGAAGACAGAAAAAATCACGTTCAGTGGTATCTGTTGATCACGCATTTTCCCGAACCCCCAGTCTGCTAATCCGCCACAACTGATGCTGACGAAATTCATGATGCCATATCCTGTGGCGCGCTGGCGTGCTGGGACAATCTGACAAAGAATGGGCATGTTGTTTCCATCGAAGAACCCCCAGCCGATTCCGAATAGAATGAGAAATGCGATGGCCATGGTTAGACTCGACGCATTTCCGACTCCGAAAATCGCTGGCACAATCAGAGTCATTCCAATCGCACTGATGTAGATCCTTCCGCGCACGTTATGCTTCATCCACCAATCTGCTAGTGCTCCTCCAACCATAGCGCCAACGATAGCCGCGACCTGCCAATACAGGGTTGCGGCGACGCCAGCTTGCCCCTGCCCAATGTTAAACTGTTCTTTCAAAATGGCTGGCATCCAATCCCGTACAACCCAACCAGCGAGGGCAGGAAGAGTGAAGTACAGGACCAGCAACCAAAAAGAGACGTTTAACAGCAACAAGAGAATCGATCGATCATACGACTGCTGCATTTCATTTTTCTGGGCATTATCGCTCGGTACATCGCGCAACATGAAAGCTAATGGAACGGCGTAGACCATTCCCACGATACCACATGTCATGAATGCCATTCTCCAGCCGAGTTGTGGAGCGTCTGCGACATACCCACCAAAGCCACCAGCGATCACACCACAATAAATTGCCATTTGGTGAAACCCAACAGCCCGTGAACGTGTTGGTCCCAAATGGAAATCGGCAATCAAGGCGAGCGCGGCTGGAATGTAAAATGCCTCACTGATTCCCATCAAAGAGCGAGTCCACAAAAGCTGATCGTAGGTAGTCGCTTGACTGGTGAACCAAGTCACCGCCGACCAGGCGAATAGACTGCCGCAAATCACAACTCTCCTACCGATACGATCCGCAAGTAAACCACCAAAGGGTGACAAAAATGCATACACCCACTTGAACTGTCCCAACATGAAACCCCAATTCGCATCGGTGGCGATGGTTGGAATATCTGACATTACCGACGCTTTCATCGCGGCCAATAATTGCCGGTCGAGATAGTTCAGCAATGCCACTGGCAGCAAGAGACAAACGGTTAACCATGCCCCACGAATATAGTGAGATGGAGTGGAAACCGAAGTAGAACTTGAATGCATCATGCAACAGTTTCAATTATTTCGAAGAGTTGATTGGGAGGTGGGAAGCGGCACGATTGGCATGCCGCAGGCCACTAGTATTGGGAATTTCGCCCATGAGAACAACCTTTCGGGCCAAATGGCTATCGATTTCCATCGATTTTTTCGAACTTCGGCTCGCTGAAATCGTAGCGGGCTTCTTGTATCATGAGACAAGAACCGAGAAGAACATTCGAGATCTTTTCGTAATTCCAAGACTTACTCCGCATCGAATCGAAACAGCATGGAGACCTCAATGACCAGTGAACCGAATCGCCGTGACTTTTTGAAGAAATCAGGAACGCTTACCGCCGCTATGGCGACGGCCTCGACGTTGGGCCTCAGCGCAAAAAGCTATGGTCGCATCCTAGGAGCCAATGAACGCCTTGGCGTGGGACTCATCGGAGCTGGGGTTATCGGCAATGCGCACATGCAGGTGTTCAATAACCTGAAAGAGAAAAACAATCTCGCCCCCATAGCCGTTGTGGATTGCTGGCAGACGCGGGCCGATGCTGGTAAAGCCCTTATCGGCGCAGAGCATTCACTTACCGAATATCGTAAGCTGCTAGATATGAAGGAAGTCGACTACGTCACCGTAGCAGTGCCTGAGCATTGGCACGCGAAAATGACCATCGACGCCATGGATGCAGGTAAGGCCGTTTATTGCGAGAAGCCGTTGACGCATTCGATTCCGGAAGCTCAAGAAGTGTTGAAGAAGCAGAAAGAGACAGGACGTCCGCTGCAAGTTGGTGTTCAAGCGATGTCGGACGACAGTTACATCACTGCTCGCGATGCCATTCGCAAAGGTGTCATCGGGCAAGTCATTCAAGCACAGATCGAATACGTACGACGCTACGACGCTAAAGCAGGTCCATGGCGCGAACCAGAGCAAGTTGCCCAACATCAAGCCAAGCCTGCCGATTTGAATTGGGATGCATGGCTCGGTCATGCACAAAAGATTGACTGGAACCCACATCACTATTTCGAATGGCGGTGTTACTCAGCTTACTCGGGTGGTATCTGCACAGACTTGTTTATCCACCGCATCACCCGCATCATGCGAGCTTGCGATTTACTATATCCTCGTCGCGTTGTGGGTATGGGGGGAATTTGGCAATGGAATGATGGCCGCGATTTGCCAGATAACATCGAAATGATTTGCGAATATCCGCGCGGTATGACGGTGTATGTTTTGGGCACAATGTCCAATCGCGTCGGTGTCGATCACTTGATTCGCGGCTATCGAGCAACGATGTATTTCACCTCAACCGGCTGGGTTGTGAAAGACAAAGATGGCAAGGTGCTGGCAGAGCATACCAAGACCGGTGGCGAAGATCAGAATTTACATCACACCAACCTTCATAACCATATCCGCAACGGCGAACCGCTCAATTGCCCAGTAGAACTAGGCTTGGCAGGCGTAGTGGCCGTCAATATGGCCAATGAAAGTTGGCGTTCCAATCAAATGATGGGTTGGGATCGCGAGAACCAAAAGATGGTGCCTGCCAGCGAACTCAAAGATAGTCACATTCCCGAAAAAGTTGATACACCAACTTACTAGGTGATGTGGATGTAGGGCGTGTGAAGCGAGTCATTCCTCGATTGTTTCTCCGCGAAAGGGAGCTCTCCATTTTCGCGAGCTACAACAAACCGAAAACCTGACTCGCGTAACACACCGTGCGTTTGAAATGTCGTGCTTCGACGTTGCGCATCAAAAAACGTCCAACACGCGGTGTGTTACGCATGTTGGACGTTCGATGTGTTGATCGCGTCAATAATGGATGATGGGTCCTGCGCGGAATGGTGCAACATGAATGAACATGCTGCACACACCCTGCATCGACTACGTAACAATACTAACCTACACGCGGAATCTCGAAACCTTCGCGTGGTTTACGTGCCACGAATGTTTGAGCTTGCTCATCTCCGACAAACTTCTCAGCCTTAGGATCCCAAGTAAGTTTGCGATTCAAGCGAGCGGCAATGGCTGCGAGATGGCAAGTGCCCATCGCTTGCACGTGGCTAAAGACGTCCGATACGGTCAAGCCACCTTCGCGAATGCAGCGATAGAAGTTCTCTTTGTGACCTTCAAAAGGTTTGTCGCGGTACAGTTTGACAAGGTCATCATTGGTGAACTTACCTTCGTCCCATTTCTCTTCGATGGGTTTTCCGGTGATCTTGCCACGGTTCACAAAGATCTTCCCCTTGGTTCCTTCGAAGGTGATACCGTTATCACCACGGCTGGTAACCGTCATCACGATGCCGTTGTCATACTTGCAATGTACGGCGTAGTCATGAGCGGTGTTATACGAATCATCTTGGGTTGGATATCCATCTTTGAATGGCACAGGATGTTTCGCATCGGTTCCATCGATTTCAACAGGTCCCATTCCTTCTTTGTCATATCCAATCGCCCAAGTCGCGATGTCGACGTGATGAGCGCCCCAATCGGTAAACTTACCGCCGGAATACTCATACCACCAACGGAATTGGTAATGGCAACGCTTATCGATATAGTCTACCGCAGGAGCTTGGCCTAACCACATATTCCAATCGAGATTCGCTGGTGGGTCGCTCTTCTTGAAGGGACCACCGACATCACCACCGTTGATACCGACGGTAATATTCTTGATGTCGCCCAGCAGTCCCTTTTGCACCATGTTGATGGCCCGCAAGAAACGATCTTTGTCGCTGCGTTGTTGAGTGCCAACCAAAAAGACGCGATCGTTGTACTTCTTGCATGCGTTGCGAATGAGCTGATTTTCTTCCAGCGTCAAAGTCAAAGGCTTTTGGCAAAAGACATGTTTGCCTGCTGCCAAAGCTTCGATGGCAATCTTCACGTGCCAATGATCTGGGGTAACGATACTGACAACATCAATATCGTTTCGTTCGAGAATCTTGCGATAGTCGCCGTAAGTGTCAGCTTTCCCCTTGCCAATTCGCGGATCATTTTTGGCGCGATCAGCATGATTCGAATCAACATCGCACACAGCCAAAATGTCGCCGAAGTTGCTGTGACCGTGAGCATCTCCGGTACCCATACTTCCTACGCCAATGCAACCGATCCGAGGACGATCGTTGGCTGACTGATTCGCAAACGCCGATTGCGACCATGGAATGTATGGCACAACGGCACCGGCTGCCGCAGCCATAGAACTTGTCTTGAGAAACTGGCGGCGTGTATTTCTTGTCTGCTTCATTATTTCACCAAATTAAGAAATGGAGAGGCTATCTTCCGATGTCCCTAATGTACTCACACTCAAAGCCCCTCGGCAACCATCCACCCACCAAAAGCCCCCATTATGAGGAAACCAAGACCTAAATTCTCTCTACTTAGCGCTACAAAATCGTTAGACAGCCAGCCCCGACATTTCCCAAGGCTTTTCGATCTTGCCAGCGACCAACCTCATTTGTAATCTCCCCGCGACAGACAACCAGCATGGCACTCTCTTCGTCGCCGTTGAAACGTTGGGCTCTGTCTCCTGAATCATTCTCCCTTGACGATTGCACTCCCAAATGAATTTCAAAATTTTTCGTGGCGACGATAACACACCATCTCCAACCAACGAACAATTCTTAGGCCAATTCATTCCACTGCATTATCACTTTCAGATGCTTCAAGATGCAGACCGCATGAAGTCTTTCAAGTCGGCGATTGAAGCAACCGTTACACCGGGCATGAATGTCGTTGAGCTTGGGTGTGGCACTGGAGTGTTGTCTTCCTTCGCAGCTAGATGCGGCGCGAAAGTTCAATCGATCGAACGGAATCCAGAACTTGTGTCTGCCTCACGAAAATTCATCGATTCGAATGGCTTGAACGATTCGATCGAAGTCATTCATGAAGATGCGACATGCTATATTCCGACCCGCCCCATTGATGTTGTCATCTGTGAAATGCTGCATGTTGGAATGTTGCGGGAAAAACAATTGCAGGTCATTGCAGCGTTTAAGGAAAACTATCTCAATGCGTTCGGCCCACCACTACCGAGATTCATCCCCGAAGCCAGCCTCTTAACCATTCAATTGATTCAGCAAAACTTTGACTTCGAAGGCTACATTGCTCCAATTCCAATATTCCAAGCTCCGTCAGCGATAACCGCTGGAACATATGAGTTGTCGAGCCCATTTCGCTATGGTGAGATCCTATACAGCGACGACTACCCTCAACAGTTCGCCTTCGATAGGAAGATTCGGGCCGAACGCGAAGGAACGTTTAATGCCATTCGCTTACTAACTCATAACATTCTCTCGATCGATGACCACATGGGAACGTTTGTAAGTTGGGCCAATCAATTTTTGGTACTGCCCGTGGAAAATCCTGTGGCCGTTTCAACCAACGAGATGGTGCCAATCAAGTTCGCTTATCGTAGCGGTGACGAATTGGATGCATTCACAAAAGGCTTGTCTGCTTCTGAACCGATGACACGTCGCGTCCGTAAAGCAGCTTGATACGGTTCAACATTCAATAAACTTCAGACTGCAATGGAACGTCGAGTCTTTACTTGGTTTGACCAACTTCAGCTGCTTTCGATTCACCCGACTTTGCTTCGGTGGCCTTTGCGTTCTCAGGTTCGCATGAAACAGCAGAGCCTTGCCACCAAGCAGCTAACATCGCGCCAGAAATACTCATCCATGGTCCGAAGATAGCTGCAGGCAACGCAATCTGCGCACTCTTGAGAACGTTGATGGCCAAACCAGTCGCCATACCACAGTTCTGCATCCCGACTTCGATGGCTACCGTTCGCCGCGCGGATTCTTCCAACCCGGCGGCATAAGCACCCCAATATCCGAGCAGATACCCCAGGCCATTGTGAAGGATAGCGGCCAATATCAACCAAACGCCGACCTTCAGAAGGTCATCCCGTGATTCAGCCACAATGATCGCCAAAACAATCGCAATTCCCACCATCGAGATCAATGATAAGACTTGATCGATCCAGGCTCCTCGCCAATTCAAACGCTTCAATACTTCATTGGCAATAAGCCCACCCACAATCGGCACCACGATCATCCAGACGATCGAGAAGAACATGTCACCAAAATTCACAGGGACAATGGCTCCTGCTAGCCAGCTCATCAAGAAAGGCGTCATTAGCGGCGAGGCCATGGTAGAACAGGCGGTCATGGTTACCGATAAAGCTACATTACCCTTTGCCAGATACGTAATCACATTGGAAGCTACACCGCCTGGTGCAGAACCAACCAAAATCATTCCAGCCACAATCTCTGGTGAAAAGCCCATCAACTTGCCCAGTCCAATCCCCAGCATTGGCATTACCGTAAATTGTAGAACAAGGCCACACACGACCGCCTTTGGCATTTTGAACGCCCGCAGAAAATCGGCGGGGCCCAACGTGGTGCCCATGCCAAACATAATGACTTGAATGAGTGGAAAGATCAGGGCTTTCGTTTGGTAGCTTCCCCATTTTCGACAAATGTCCGGAAAGAACATCGCAAAGACGACCGTCAAGAGAATGAAGACGGCAAAGCCGATCCCACCGTACTTAGATCCCACTGATAATTCCTTCCTCTCGCAGTAATTGCTTGACGACTGCTTCTGCAGATTGACTCGCAGCCTGACTCAACAATCCCAAGCGCGTGCGTCGAAACAAGAGATCCTCTACCGTTCGCGCCATTTCATTTCGAATCCCCCACACCACCTCTGCTCGAGTGTAGGGATAACCTTCTACCAATACATTCCCTAGTTCAGGCCGCTCTGCAATCAGACTGCGAATCAAGGGTTGCTCGTCGCCATAGAGTTTGAGCGACTCAAATGAACTTTCATAGCCGTAGCCAATGGGCTCAGTGGCGTCGGCATTGTCCGCACCAACTAACTTCAGCGTGGCCGTCGTGCTTTCACGAGCTTGTAAGTTGTGCGCACGAATTACTGTATCCACGACATCCTGTCCCATCTTTCGATAGGTTGTCCATTTCCCACCAGTGATCGTGATTAAACCAGAGTTCTCAGTGACAATTGTATGGTCGCGTGAAAGCTTCGAGGTTGATTGCGACTTGGAACGTCGTACTAATGGTCGAATACCAACAAACACCGATTTAATATCAGTGCGATTCGGGGATCGTGTCAGGTACATTGCCGCATGTTCTAACAGGAAATCAATTTCTGCTTCACTTGGGGCTGGATCGTATTCGGCTTTATCAATGGGTGTATCTGTTGTGCCCACGACAACTTGGCCATGCCAAGGAATAATAAACACGACACGTCCATCTTTTGTCTTCGGAACGATAATCGCTGTCTCACCTGGCAAAAATTCCTGCGGCAAAACCAGATGAATCCCTTGGCTAAAGGCCAACATCGATTCCCGTTGAGGATCTTCCCATTTGCGAACCTCGTCGACAAAAATTCCGGTCGCATTGATAACACTTTTGGCTCGAACGGAAAACTCCGTATTGGTTTCCGAATCGATTGCGCGAACTCCAACAACTTTCGAGTTCTCTGTGATCAAACCTAAAACTGGCGTGTAGTTAAGAACAGTTGCCCCTTGTTTTGTCGCTGTTCTTGCCAAAGCAACTGCCAGCCGCGCATCATCAAACTGACCATCCCAATACGACACACCACCGCACAGACCTGTGGATTTAAGCCCTGGTAATAAATCGCTGGTGGCTGTAGCAGACAACATTCGCGATTTTGGGTGTGCATGTCGACCCGCCAACAGATCGTAGAGCCCGATCCCCGTTCGATAATAAGGCTTCTCCCACCAGCGATAGCAGGGGACAACAAAGGTCAGCTTATGAACTAGATGCGGAGCGTTCTGACATAAACGTGCTCGTTCGTGCAGCGCTTCACGAACCAAACTGACGTTCCCTTGTTCGAGATATCTGACGCCACCATGAACCAACTTAGTGCTGCGGCTTGAAGTTGCCGATGCAAAATCGCGTCTTTCAAGCAAGATGGTCTTAAGACCGCGTGAAGCGGACTCCAACGCAGCTCCAAGACCGGTGGCACCACCACCGATGATCGCTACGTCCCAAGTCTGTTTATCTTGAACTCTTTGTAAAGCTTCCGCTCTATTCATCGCAAACCCAATACCTAAGATCGACTAGCGGGTGCGGCTTGGGCAGCCTTCAGCGCATTGCCCCATCCCTGCAGAAGATTTTCCCGATGGCTCGTCTTCATCGTCGGTTTAAATGTCGCTTCCACCTGCCATTGTTTGGCAATTTCCTTGCGACTCTTCCAATATCCAACAGCCAGTCCCGCCAAATAGGCAGCGCCTAACGCGGTGGTTTCTTGGATGCGTGGCCGAACGACAGCAGTCTTTAGCAGGTCCGCTTGAAACTGCATCAACAGATTGTTGCTGCAAGCTCCTCCGTCCACTCGAAGTTGTTTCAACTTGATTTGACTGTCTGCTTGCATTGCGATGAGAACATCGTTCACTTGATACGCGATTCCATCGAGAGCTGCTCGAGCGATGTGGGCGGCTTGCGTACCGCGGGTCAGTCCAGTGAGAGTTCCTCGCGCATCAGGGTTCCAATGCGGAGTGCCGAGGCCCGTAAATGCAGGAACAAAATAAACACCACCTGTGTCCGACACCTCTCGCGCCAGCTCTTCAATGTCCTTGGATTGCTTAATAATTCCAAGGCCATCCCGTAACCATTGAACGACAGCTCCACCGACGAAAACACTCCCTTCGAGGGCATACTCAGTCTTTCCATCTATGGTCCAAGCGATTGTGGTCAGCAAACGATTTTTGGAGCGAACGGGTACTTCTCCTGTGTTCATGAGCATGAAACACCCTGTTCCGTAAGTGTTTTTCACCATGCCCGGCTCATGACAGGCCTGACCAAATAAAGCAGCTTGTTGGTCACCCGCAATACCGGCAATCGGTACAGAGCCACCTAATAGCTCTGTTGTTCCATAGACTTCCGAACTGGATCGTACTTGTGGCAGTACCGACTCTGGCACTCCAAATGTCTCAAGTAGTTTTTCATCCCACTGAAGACGATGAATGTTGAACAACATCGTTCTTGAAGCGTTGCTGGTATCGGTGGCGTGTACTTTTCCACCGGTCAATTTCCACAGCAGCCAACTATCTACCGTTCCGAAAGCCAGCTCACCTTTGGCAGCTCGCTTCTTCACGCCAGGAACATTTCGAAGCATCCATTCGAGTTTGCTGGCCGAAAAATACGAATCAACGACGAGGCCCGTTCGTTTGGTGATTTCCTTGGCTGCTCCACTGGCGACGAGCTCTTCACAACGTCGTGCGGTTCTTTTATCTTGCCATACAATAGCAGGACAAACAGGTTCACCGGTATTGCGATCCCACAATACTGTGGTTTCACGTTGATTGGTGATGCCGATGGCGGCGATATCAGTTGGCCCAACATGAGCCCGATCACACGCCTCCAACATTACCTCTAGTTGCGATTGCCAGATTTCGTTTGCATCATGCTCCACCCAGCCTGGTTGGCGAAAGAATTGGCGAAACTCTTTTTGGGCAACTTGGACAACTCGCCCCTGGGCGTCAAATAGAATGGCGCGTGAACTGGTAGTACCTTGATCCAATGCAAGAATGTACGACATGGACGACCTCATGCGTTCTGGGAGAGAAGAAGCAGCGAGAAGTATCGGCTATCTATCGCGCACGTATCGATTCATCCAGGAGACCATCTCTGCCTGGGTATGCAACACGCTTTCGCGGGCTTTGTAACCATGCCCTTCGTTAGGCAATAGTACCAACCGACAGATGCCACCATTCCCCTTGATCGCCTGGTACATTCGCTTCGATTGCATGGTCAGCGTTCCAGGATTATTGTCATCTTCGCCATGAATTAACAGGAGTGGTTGCTTGATTTGATCCGCGAACAAGAAAGGTGAGAGTTTCTGATAGACGTCCTTCGCCTGCCACAAAGGGCGTCTTTCTGCCTGAAAACCAAAGGGCGTTAGCGACCGATTATAGGCTCCACTACGTGCGATTCCGGCTCGAAAAAATGTGGAGTGAGCCATGAGGTTTGCCACCATAAACGCCCCATAACTGTGCCCCCCGACTCCGACACGATCCCGATCCGCGAAACCCTCATTCACTGCAAAATCAATCGTTGCCTGGGCCGATTCAACAACCTGCTCGATAAACGTATCGTTCATCGTTTCGGGATCGCCGACGATTGGCATAGTAGCGTTGTCCATAATCGCAAAACCTTGGGAAAGCAGTGTCAAATGACTGCACCCCATCAAGCGAGTAAATCGTTCAGGGCTTTTCGTGTTTTGGCCAGCCGTATTCGGATCGCTATACTCGAGAGGATATGCCCAAATAAGCAACGGCAAGCGTTCACCGCTTTGATAGTTCTTGGGCAAATACAAGTTCGCTGACAATTCAATCCCATCCCGACGCTGATACTTCACCAAACGTTTTGGAAACTCTCTCAACTCGGGAAGTGGATCTACGAAATGCGTCACCCATTGAATTGAACTTGTCGCAGGCCGATGCCATCGACAATTGGGAGGCGAAACCTTGGATTCATGACGTGTAACAAACTCGATGGATTCTGCGCTGCGCGTCTCGCGAAGATGAATGACAGACTCATAACATCCCGCTTCACAACGCCAGACTCGGAGGGATTTACCCGAATCTACATTCCACAAATCCAGAAAGGGGAGGGCCCCCTCAGGATTTGCACCATGCCCAGATAATGCAATAGAATTCCCAACCTGCAACGCAATACGACTCCCGCGCTGATCCCGAACCATCATGACATTTCCGGGATCTCCGTAATGATCGTTTACGTTCCGATCGCTTAGCACCTTAGGTCCCGCATCGGCATCATTCAAATCATGCAACAGCGTTCGAGTCCAGCGTCGATCTCGATCGTACTGCGTTACCAAGAGGAGATTGGAGGGTTGCAATGACAAGCGCCCAGTGTAACGCTGTTCGACACGTAACAATTCCCTGGGCTTTGTTTGAAACGGAGCGGGTTGCATCACCAAACGGTCTCGATGCTCGACTTTTGTGCGTGGATCACCACCATCCAACGCTTCACACCACACCAACGTTGCATCATCCCCGGCTAGCCAGCCGATTTGGCGTGGGCCAGTGCGGACTCCTTCGATAGGGATACGATCGGCAAGAGGTAAATCGCAGATGGGATATAAGACAGCACCGTATCTATCGCAAACAAAACTCTGCCGCGGAAAAAACTGAAACGGAAGCGTATACGAAAAAGGTCGTTTAAGTTGCGATACCAAAAAGTAGTTATCGTCGGGTGACGAATCACATGAAAGATAGACTCCTGGCGGCCCCACGGTTTGCGTTTCAAGCGATTTCGGATTCACCATCATCGGTTGAACGCTCGTCAAGAATTCGAATAACTCAGCATCCTCTTCATTGTTTAACAGATCCTGGTAAGTACGTGAGGGCGACTCAACCGCGATGGACTGTTCGATGACTGGACCAGTCGGTACAGCACTTTTTTGCGGGCGATCGGACTCAGGACGATGAGGCTGAAAATAGACAATTCGTTTGCCGTCGCTGGTCCAGTCAAACTCACAGAGAGCTTCGACTATAACCGAACTGAGTCGTTTGGGCTCTTGTGGTTTGCTAATATCCAACCACCACAGTTCAGTCCGATCTTCGAAACAGAGAGTAAACGCCACGGCATCGTTACGATGCGACCACGAGACTCTTCCAATTTTGGAATCGACGGGGAGAGGAATGGTTGTCGTATCCGATTCCTCGAACCGCCGCAGCTCGATTCCCGTCCAATATTCGGTTTGGAATGCGCAACGGTTCTGTGGCTCAAAGCGAAAACCAGCCAATTTCGCGCATGGCTTAGCGAGATCAGCGATCGAGGGATGCGAACTTCGATGCAAGATCAACAACCACTGATAATCGGGGCTCGCCAGCACAGAAGGTTCGCGTGGTGCATCCACCCACCGCACCACGTCAGTAGGTGGCAACCAATATCCCGATGAACTCTTCGCTCGCTCTTCCATGAAACCATCTCACCGAATCATTCGGTCCATTGACTCAAAACAGAGTGTTATTGCAAAATCAAACCAGCCCACAACGTTCGCGAGCTTCTGCTATTGTATGGGCAACTTCAAAAGGTGCCGACGTAGAATTGCCTGCGGGAATCAAGCGGCAAATCGACAGGATTTCGATGATTTCGGGGGAAACCTCGCAGAAAACAACTCGGCCACCGCCGATTTGCCGTCGCACAGCCAAGAAAGCGAGAAACGACATACTCATCATAAACTTCACGCCACTGAAACTTATGATGACACTTCGAGCACCACTTGCTTCAATCGCTGCCAACATGGTATTCCGCAAAGTCTCGACAACTTGTGGGTCACGGATTTGTGGAACCAAAATTGTAGCCACAATAACACCATTCTCCACCGCACAAATAATTGGCGAATCTTCCGCAGTCATGCTGACTTTACCCTATTCCCAGACTGGCATTTGCCCACTTCCCCATCTAAACCTCGCAGTAGCTTACAGGGTATGCAAATCATTCTCAACGAGATAAATTCTGTATTTATGTGAACTAAAGAACACAAACGGGCGTATTAGCGTCGAAATATGCTCGGCTCTGAGGGGAAAGTGCCCCCAGATTAACACCTAAACGCTAGCCGATTTCTGTTTCAATTTTCGTACCTACTTCCATCGCCCAGAGAGAACTGGCACACGATCCATGCGAATAAAACCCTCCATTTTTACCCCAGACTTTCAAACAGGTCTCCAGTCCCGAATTCGCCGATTCTCACGCTGGGGATTTTCGATCCTTTGTTTTGGAAGTTTGTTCTGCGGGGAAAGCCCTACTCGTGGCGATGAATGGCCAAACTGGCGCGGTCCAAGGTTCGATGGCACATCGCTGGAAACTCAAATCCCTGTCAGTTGGGACAAGGAAAAAAACGTCGCCTGGAAAGTCGCGTTGCCAGCCCCGGGCAATTCCTCACCGATTGTCATACAGAATCAGGTGATCATCACTCAGTCAGAAGGGGACGGAAAACAACGCTCGCTCATTTCTTACAGCGCCGAAGATGGCAAGCAACTTTGGAAGTACAGTTCCGAGGTTAAAGAACCAGAACCAACTCACCCCACGAATCCTCACTGCGCTGGTTCGCCTGCATCCGATGGCAAACATGTAGTTGCCATCTTAGGGGCTGGTGGTGTCGTTTGTTGTGATCTTGATGGCAAGCTTCTTTGGAAGAAAGAACTGGGCACCCCAGAACATCTCTTCGGACAAGGTCCATCGCCCATCATTTGGGAAGATGTTTGCATTCTGAACTATGGTCCTGGGAAAGAACAATTCTTCATGGGAGTATCCATGAAAGATGGGAGTGAGTTGTGGAGAATTGATGTTCCGCAATCGACTGCCCCTAATCCTTTTGACCAACCGGGTGGCCCTCAACTTCCACCAGGCTCGACATTGCGAGATCCATTTGGGACCTGGGCGACTCCAATCATTCGCGAAGTGCAAGATCAGCCAACTGAAGTTCTCTTGAGCTTTCCTGACAAACTGATGGCCGTTGGGCCTCGCGATGGCAAGACGCTTTGGGAATGTGCCGGTAATGGTGCCCAAGTTTTGCCGTCCCCTGTCCATGATGGAACGCATATCGCTTGTCTCGGTGGCTCGGCATTTGTCGTCAAACCCGCAGGCCAAGGTGATCAAATTGCGAATCGGCTGTGGTATGAAGAAAACGACCGCCAGAGAATTGGTACTGGCATCATCTACAACGACAAAATTTATGTGGCCACGATGCAGGGTATTATCGAGTGCCTCAATCTGCAAAGTGGTGAACGGCTTTGGCATCGACGCATGAGCAAAGCTGGTTCTGGCGGTGGAACCTGGTCTTCCATCGTTCGAGGTGGTACCAAGCTCTATGCGATCGACCAAGCGGGGACAACGCATGTTTATGCTTTGGAACCTGAGTTCTTGGAGATTTCGAGTAACGAACTGGGCGAATCGACTAACGCGACCCCTGCCATTTCAAACGGTCGAATCTTCATCCGCACCGAAGGCCACCTATGGTGTATCAAGGATTCAGACTCGGGAGAACAAGGAACATAAAGGGGGCTTCGCCGTCAAAACCCTTACAATCGATTCAGCTTCCTTTCAAGTACGAGCCGAGGTTTTCCCAACCTCGGCTTTTTTCGTTATTCAAAGCTACGTTTCGAATGGACGTGTAGCTCCTGAAGTCCGAAGTCGGCAACACTCGACTCCCTCTCCTTTTTTGGGTTTACTGGTGATGAATCGCGATCGTACAGCTTTTACCATGCTGGAACTAATGATCTCGCTGACGATCATTGGTATCGTGAGCGCTGCTGCAATTCCCATTGTTCACGCGAGCATTCGAGGTCAACGCATTGAAGCCGCGTCTCGGCAGTTTATTGCCGAACTTCAACATTGCAGAAGCATCGCAATCAACGAGAATCGACGAATTCGCTTCACGCCGACCACCAACGCTCTTGCCTACCAACTGCAAAGATACACTGCCTCGGGTACTCTAGCCTCAACGACTACGGTGAATCTGAGCACCACTGCTCAAACACCGGTCATCATTGACACGTTCTCTGCTCCTCCTAACACCTACTTGGAAATAAATCATCGCGGCGAAATCAGCGCCCCCTCAGGCGATGTCAGCGGATTGACCGCAGGCAGCATTGCGAGAGTTGTATTTCGAAGTGGAGGTGTAACCAAAACCGTGCAGATATCTCCTTCCTTTACAGCCCTACCTTAACTCACTCTCTGTTTTTTGCTTAACACCGCTTCTTTCACGATCCAATCCGCACCAATGAAACGAAAGGCAGCTCGAATGAAACGATCTCGATCCAGCATTTCGCTTCCTCGACGAAGCCGTCAAGGTACAACTTTGGTGGAACTGATGACTACCATGGTCACCAGCGCGATTTTGGTCTCTGGCTTGACCGCGAGCATTTTGATTTCGCAAAAGTCTCTACAACTCACAACATCTCAGCAGCAGGGAGCCCTTCAGCAACGGCAATCAATTGAGCAACTTCGAACCGATTTGCGGGAAGCCCTGACGCTTGAATCATCCACTCCTACGACCCTCACGCTCACCGTCCCAGACAGAAACAGCGACTCACAACCTGAAACCATCATATACAACTTTCCAAGTGATAATTCAGCATCGGTATCCCGATTAGCCAACAGCGTGACGACTCCATTTTCCATGGGGACTCTAACTCGGACAACGCAGCCAAGTTTTTCCGTTCCATCAACCACACCGACAACCACACCAGTGTTGCAACTGTCGGGTTATTCCTCGGCATTGTCGAGCGCTGCGACGACGACACTCGCTATTCCAGCCCCACCCAACACGCTTGCGGGTGACTTACTTGTGTTGGTGTTAGCAAGCGATAATTCCTCAGGTACTCTGACATTTTCTTCCGGAACATGGACAAACTTAATCGACAGAACCGCTTCGCCTTTGCAATTGAGAGTTTGGCACAGACTCGCTGTGGCGGATGAAACGAGTATCTTGACCGTAACGTCCAGCGTGTCTGTTCGAATGTCAGCAACCGTGCTGCGAATCAGTAATCACAACGGAACGATTGTCGCTCATACTTCCACATCGTCGGGCACTAGCAGTTCCCCTACTTCCGTCGGCTGTGCTTCGACCAGCAACAACATGCTCGTTTTTCGTGTACTCGCCGCGAAGGACAATAGCTATATCCCCGACTTCACAGGGCTTTCGAACAACAATACCGTCATCATGCGATCAGGAGATACATCGAGCAGTGCTGTCACAATCGGAGTTGGTTATCGAAAAGTGCCGACTCCAACAGCAAGTTCCACCACGAATTTCATCCTCACGAATTCGGAATCGTTTATTACTGGCAGTTTTGCAGTTGGAACGGAGGGAATCTGAGTATGACCGCAATATCGCCGCGTTCTGATACAATACGGCACGTCACACGTACAATTGTACGTCAAAAGAACGTTCGACGCTCAGCCTTCAACATGCTGGAAACGGTCGTCTCTATCACCCTGGTTTCTCTGCTCTTGGTAGGGAGTTTAAATACTCTAGCCTTTTCGACGGCAACCACAGCTCGAGACTTGGATGGTCTGCGTGCTCTCGGATTGGCGGAGCAGTTGTTTTCCGAAATCTCAGCCCTGAATTACACCGACCCTATCGAAACGACGACTACCTTTGGACGTGAACCTGGAGAAACATCGACTACCGTGCGGACCGATTGGGATGATGTCGATGACTACAACGGACTCAAAGAAAGCACGCTACGCTATCGAGATGGGACAGCGATCCCGGGGGTAACCGGGTGGAGTCGACAAGTGACGGTAACGGGCGTAGTCCCCTCGACCTTAGCTAGTTCGACCTACATCACGGGGCCTTTGCGACTTGTAACCATCATTATGGAAAAATCGGGTGGCAGAACTTACACATTTCGTTTCTTCGTTTCACGAGATGGCTTCCGAACTCCACCAAGTTTGGCCCCCACTATTCAACCGAATTATGAAACGCAGTGGCAGTTGGGGAATCGCAATTACTACTGGGGAGTTCCTCTCAGAAATATGCCTCCGCCAACCATCGACTCAGCAATCCCAGCCCCACCACCGAAGGCTTTATGATCACCATCGATAATCATCCGATTCGCAAATTGCGAGCACGTCGTCAACGACATCGACGTCGACAGGGATATGTCTACATCGTTGTGATCATGACCGCCATAATAGTTTCTGCGCTGGCTATGTCATCGGTTTGGATTGCACGCAAGCACTCGTTGGAGCAAACGGCTGCTGACGAAGCCTACGAGTTGGCGAGCGCAGCTGATTCGGCGATTGAACTCGCTTTAGCTAGAATTGCCGCCGATGCTAATTGGCGGACGACACATGTGCACAATACCGAATATGGCCCCTTCGCTTTAGGAGATGTTTCGCTCTATTATCGCTTACTTGATCCATCGAACGATATTGGAAATGGTCGCTTGCGCGATGTTACCGTGATTGGAATTGCCAAAAGAGGATCGGCAAGTTGCGCGGCGCAGGTCACAGCAACTCCTGCTGGGGAAGCCTTAACATTTCTCAACTATGCAGCTTCGGTTTACGGTAACATCGATATGCCCTATCGGACCACCTGGACGACGACTGGCGCAGTCTATTCCATGGGTAATATCGTGCTCGACTATCAGTCCTCGATTTCAGGTACAGCGCATGCGAAGAACCAGATAACCGTAAACAGCGGCGCCTACATTCGCGGTACCAGTGCCACGAACCAGCCTACAATTTCAGTGGGTAACCAGTCCTTGATCGAGCGGTACATTGCGGAAGCCACGAGCATTTCCGTCAGTAGCCTTCCGATTTCGTCTGGCCGCCGAAAATTCACAAACTGTCTTTTGTCACCAAATCACAATCCGTTCGGTACAGAATTAAACCCCAAGGGTGTTTATGAAATCAACTTGAACGGCGCTAATTTGGACATCTCAAATTGCCGAATCCTCGGAACGCTAATACTTCGCAATCTTGGTAGCGATTGTCGCATTTGGACCAACGTCTTAGCGCAACCTGCCGTCACCAATTATCCATCACTATACGTGGACGGTGATATTGAATTTGAGTCGCGGTGGGGCAACTTTACGGAAGCCGATATCGGCGTCAATTTAAATCCGACCGGCGCACCGTATCAAGGCCAGACGAATTCTACGCAAACGGACATTTACCCCGCTCGGATCGAGGGCATCTACTATTGCCGAGGAGAAACGGAATTCAATGCCAATGCACAAGTGGACGTACAAGGCGTCTTCTACTCCATATCGTTACTAGCAAGCCAAACTCAAACTTCCCTGCGTGTTACCTACAATAGCGACATAGCGGCTAATCCACCTCCCGGATTCCGCCAGGATACGATTATGCGCCCCGTGCAGGGAACCTACCGTCGTATTGCGACCCCCTGACGGCCATTTGTTGGGGCATTTCATAGCGAGCCCTCTCCAATTATCCTATGGGGAGGGTTTAACTACTCCATGCGCTTGTTCTTGTGCTTTTTTTCTGAATCGGAGCTGCTTCGATATGACGATTCGCTTCAGTCGGACTTCCCACTTTTGGATTTCCGCTACCCTAGTCGCCAACCTTTTTTTCACAACATCTCCCTCGCTAACAAACGCCGATGAAGGCATGATTCCAGTCAGTTCTCTCAACCAAATCGATCTTAAAGCTCGCGGTATTGAACTAACTGCCGAAGAGCTCTTCAATGCACAATCCGTCAGCTTAGTGGATGGAATCTGTCGAGTTAATGGATGCACCGGTTCCTTTGTTTCCGACCAAGGCCTCATCATCACCAATCATCATTGCGCTTTTGATGCCATACAGAAAGCCAGTACTGCTGAACGTGATTTACTGACACATGGCTTTATGGCGGCCAATCTCAAAGAAGAGATTCCTGCCCCCGGGTACACGGTTCGCGTCACCGAAGACTCCATTGATGTATCCGATAAAGTACTCGCTGCAGTTAATGACAAAATGACGGGTGCGGAACGCGCCAAAGCCATCGAACAACGCCGCAAAGAACTTGAGATTCAAGCCGAAAAGGAACACATGGGCTTGCGAGCTGAAGTCGCCGAAATGTTCGCCGGGAAATCTTACTATTTGTTTCTTTATACCTACCTAAAAGATGTTCGCCTTGTCTTTGCTCCGCCAGCTTCTGTCGGAAACTTTGGTGGCGAAGTCGACAATTGGGAATGGCCTCGGCATACGGGCGATTTCTCGTTTATGCGGGCTTACACATCACCCGATGGAAAGTCGGCAACCTATTCGCCTGAGAATGTTCCCTATCAGCCAAAACGAGTTATCAAAGTTAATCCCGCTGGCGTATTGGAAAACGATGCCGTCTTCTTACTCGGCTATCCTGGCAGAACGGTACGTCATCAAACTGCGAGCTTTCTTCAATATGAACGAGATTTGCGGCTACCGACGATCGTCGAGCTTTATCGATGGCAAATCAGCGTCATGAACACCGCAGGTGAAAACGATCGGGCTGTGGCCATCAAACACGCAACGCGTACAAAATCTTTGGCCAACGTTGAAAAACGATCTCGAGGGCAATTGCAAGGTATTGGTCGAGCGAAAATCGTCGAACAAAAAATCGCTGAAGAAGAAGCGATGCAAAAATTTATTGATGCCGATCCAGCCCGTAAAGCCAAGTATGGCGAAACACTTTCCAACATTGCCAAGATTTACCAAGAGATCTCCACAGCAGCACCGTTGGAATTGAATCTCAATGAGCTCCGCTCTGCTTGTCGAGCCGCCTCGTACGCTTGGTTCATTGTCGATGCTGCTTATGAACGACAAAAGGGAGACATCGATCGCGAACAACCTTACATGGAACGCAATTGGGAACAATCGCTTGCAAGCCTTAAGGTGTCGCATAGCGATTGGCATCGCCCCACCGATGCCATCATGCTCGCTGGCATGTTGGATCGCCTCAAACGAACCCCGAAATCCAATGAAGTCGCTCCCTTGCAGACCATTCTCGCCGGTAACGACCTGTTTGCCATCTCTGAAGATATGATGACCGCTACTAAGTTAGGCGATTGGGCCTTCGTCGATGCTTGCCTCAAAAGCACGCCCGACCAACTCAAAAAAGTCGATGATCCACTTCTCAAGTTGGTACTAGATCTCTATCCAACCTATCTTCGAATTCGTGAAAAAAACAAAGAACGCGAAGGTCGTTTAAGCCAGCTCTCTGGGGACCTCATCGATATCAAGCGTCTCTTTTTGGCCAATCAATTTGTGCCAGATGCGAATGCAACTTTACGCTTCACCTCGGGGCATGTAAAGCAATACACTCCGGCAGATGCTGTGATCAAACGTCCGATCTCGACGCTGCAAGGTGTTATCGAAAAGACAACCGGCGTCGATCCCTTTATCACCCCAGAACCACTCCTTAAAAAATACGCTGCCAAAGAATTTGGTCCCTATTTACATCCCGAGCTTAAGCAAGTCCCCGTAGCCATTCTCTATGATACCGACACAACAGGAGGTAACTCGGGAAGCCCAGTTTTGAATGCCAAGGGAGAGCTTGTCGGTGTAAACTTTGACCGTTGCTTTGAAGCCACCATCAATGACTTTGCCTGGAACGCAGATTACAGTCGATCCATTGGAGTTGACATCCGCTACGTCCTATGGATCACGGGCATCGTCTACGGTGCCGATCATCTAATGAAAGAAATGGGCGTAAACCAATAACTCCTAGTCCGAAGCGCTAAAACGGCGAACTCGTAAGCTGTCACATTCCAGTGTGAATGTGACAGCTTTTTTCGTTGCCGTAAGGCATCAGATGTGCTCAGTCAGTGCCCTAGCGTTTTACCCAAGCACGCTGTCGTCTTTCTCGATCCTCAGCCAGCATTTCAATCAAAGCAGCGTCAACGTGATCCTGCAATCGATCCCACTTTTGTTCCTCTTGCATGATGTTATCAGACGGCGGTCTTGAAATCAGCTGATCTTCGTCTGTCAGCGATTCCCCTTCGCCCGCAGCGCCTCCAGGTGCTCCCCCAAACTGCAGCGAGTTCAAATAATTGATCACCGCAAGTGGATCGAGCACGTTGAGATTGAAGTCCCCATTAACATCGTAATAGGGAGGTGCGAAATCTGTCAGCACATTCAGAGCTCGCGGGCCTCGGCGATTCAGATCGTTAATAAGGATGAGCGCGTCAATTGCCGTAACGTAAAAATCGGCATTCACATCGAAGCGCTGTAACGGGTTTTGGAAACTTCTTTCCAACACATTCACCGTCACACTGGTTGGTGTCGAACCAATTCCTAGTTGGTTGCTAACGGTGTATGTAAAAGTAATCGCACCGACGTAACCGGTAGGAGGAATAATTCGAACCTGACCATTTTGAACCGACGCGCTGCCGGCAGGAACGACGTTGCTGATCGCCAAACTGCTAGACACCAAAGGAGAAACTAGCGCAACATCGTTGGCCAATACATTTGCGTTGAAACCTTGATTCTTCGCTGTCCAATATGTGTCGGCATTAGCCTGAGGCATCTCTTCCAGAACCAAACTGACCGTGGTTGCTGCTGAGGCCAATCCCTCGGTATCTATGACGCGATACGTAAAACTATCAGCCCCCAACCGCGTGAGGTTTGGTATAAAACGCAACTGACCGTTTTGCACGACCACGGAACCTCCAAGAGGCTGGGTCTCAACAACCAATTGTAAACTGGTCGGACTGTCTTCCACATCGGAATCATTCTGACGAACATCTAAGTCCGTTACTCCGTTAATAAAAATTCGATAGTTATCGCTGCGAGCAATGGGCTGATCGTTCACCGAAAGAACTGTCACCACGAACGTTCGGGTCAGCGAGAGATTATCGGTAGTCGTATTGAGATTACCATCCAAGCCACCATCAATTACAGTAACAGTAATCGTAGATGTCCCGAACAAATTGGCCGCTGGCGTGAAACGAAGCGTGCCTGCAGTATTTGGTGACGAATAATCCAAGGCAGGACTTGGAATCAAACTTGTATTACTGCTGCTTACGACCAATCGCAACGGCTGCGATTCACCGCCACCAGCTGAAATCCCTGTCAAATCGACAACCTGCTCGACCGCATCTTCGTTGATGCTAAAACTCCCTATCGCATTCAATGTCGGTGCGTCATTTACGGCAATAACGTTGACGACAAATTCTCGGTTGAATGTGCCATTATCTGAAATGGTAGACAGATCATTATCCAAGCCACCATCTTCAACAGTAACCGTGATGATGGCAGTACCGGATTGATTCGCCACAGGGGCAAATGTAAGAACACCCGAAGTGGCAGGAGAACTGTAAGTGACTGCCGGATTCGGAACCACCGCCGGATTGCTGCTGACAGCCGTAACCCGTAGTGGTTGATTTTCGCCACCACCTGCCGTAATGCCACCTAAACTCACTGTCTGCAACGATGCATCTTCTTGTACCGTTCGATTTCCCAACGGATCCATTGTTGGTTGATCATTGATCGCATTAACGGTAACAATCACATCGTAACTTGTGACAAGGTTGTCATTCGTGGTGCTGAGATTGCCGTCTAGGCCGCCATCCTCAAGTCGAATGGTGATCGTTGTCACCCCTGACAAGTTGGCTGTTGGCGTAAACTGCAACGTGGCCGTTTCGTTGGGTGACGTGTACGAGATAGAAGGGTTTGCAATAAGGGGAGTATTGCTGCTGGTGGCCGTAAGCCGCAAGGATTGGCTTTCTGCAGCGCCCGCCGTAATACCTTGCAAATTGATCTGTTGCAGTCCAGCGTCCTCGTTGATGCTCAAATCGTCGGGTTCATTTAGCGATGGCGCGATATTGCCGACGCTAAAGAAGTAAGTTGTTGGCTCGCCAACAACAGGACTTCCATCAGCAAGAAATCCAGACGCTTGGAAGGTAACCACGTATAATCCCGCTGCACTAAATCCATAATTGAGATGAGAATGCCCACCTTCTGGAACCATAACGAAATCATCGAGCCCAACTCCATCAAAAGTTCCCATTCGCAAGTCTGGACCAGCAAGTTCCTCACTCCACACGGAAAAAACACCTGGTCCATTGACGGAAATCAACTGCAATCGAGCAGACCCATTTTGCAGTGTCCCCACCGCAATTTCTTCTGCGGCAATGCCCAAGAAGAGTTGGTTCACATTTTCAATTTCAGGCAGCATAAAGAAGTGTTGGCCAGCACCTACGCCTAAAAAGTCGTAGCTGGGACTAACGGCTCCGCCAGAACGCATTGTCCATGCGTTTGCGTTTACCATCAGCAAGGCTTCATCGGGATGAAACTCTTCCTCGGTTTCATGGTTATGAATATGCAAGTCCCATGAGTTATCCACTCCCTCGACGATGGCGAGCCCAATGTCGGCGTGCCCCTCAACCAACTCCACGGTGAACTCGCGATCAATCGCTTGAGCAATTGTCACAGAGGCCGTAGCAGACATGCCGAATGGATCGGTAATCGAGTAGATGAAACTATCACTGCCGTCAAACAACTGCGATGGCACATATTGGAACGAACCATCGGCATTCAAACTAAGAGTTCCCTTCGTAGTCGAATTTACAACGGCCACCTCTAAATTATCTTGTTCGGGATCCATATCATTGAAAGAGACATTGCCCGAAAGTTGGGAACCAATGGAAACGGAGTAGTTGTCGTTTTCAGCAACAGGAGCAAAATTACCTACTCGGAAAAAGTAGGTTACAAAGCCGGTCGAGACAACGGAGCCATCAGCTAAAGTCGCCTTGGCCTCGAAGGTAACGTCATAGTTTCCTTTCTTGGTAAAGGCATAGTTGTAATGCGAATGACTCCCTTCAAGGATGGATAGCATATCGTTGCTCGAGATACCATCCGAAGTAGCCATCGCTAATTGAGGTGCGGTCGCCCCGGATTTCCAGATGGAGAAATACCCAGGACCATTCACCGCCACTAGTTGAAGTTGGGCTGCACCACCTTGGAAACTTCCTGGAGCAATTTCCTCGCCTGCTATTCCCAGGAACAACAGATCCGTATTTTCAACTTCCGGCAATACGAACAATGACTCGCCGACGTTTACGCCAAGGAAGTTGTAAGCGGGATCGGCTGCAGCTCCTTCTCGGCTAACAATCGCTTCCATACCGACAAACAGTAATGCCTCGTTAGGATGGTATTCGACTTCGTTTTCATGGTCATGTACGTGGAGGTCTAGAGTACCAGCTTCAAATGCCAATCCGATATCTGCATGATCCCGTAACAAGATTGTTTCGAATGCCCGCGTCCCTGAACCGAGAATTTGCACCGTTGCACTCGAACTCGCACCAAACTCATCCGTGACGGAATAGGTGAAATTATCGGAACCATTGAATAACGTGGAAGGTGTGTATACGAACGATCCGCTTGG
>JAFLCP010000077.1 GCA_017303505.1 Planctomycetota bacterium
CATCGGCATCGGCGACGGCATTCGCCTCGGCCAAATCGCCTTCGGTACGAGCGACCTCCGACAGATATGGACGCGGATCTATCGTGGCGAGCTCTTGCCCCGCTTTGACTTGCTGCCCTTCCACGAAAGAGGTGGTTGCCAGATAACCACTAAGTCGAGAACGTACATCAGCCGAATCGATGGCCTCAAGCCGCCCTACAAAATCATCCCATTCGACGATGACCTTTTTGAGCGGAATGGCCACGCTCACCACAGGCGGCGGCTTGGTCGCTGGCGAGGCTTGCCCAACTTGAACTTGCGAACGGTTCCACCATACCCAGCCACCCAAAACCGATAGAATAATGCCAAGCGAGATAAAGATACTGACTCGACTTGGAAGCGCAGGCGAAGACATTTGAGCGGTAGCTCCCTATCAACACTCGTCACCTCGTAAGAGGTGTTGTTGTTTGAAGGAATGAACGGTGGGCCGCAAAGGCTTGCAGACTTTGGGGAAGATTTCTTCAGGCGAGAAACCAGACTTCCAAAGTATAGTCCGGTCCCATTCCTTTGGACAGGGAAACTACACTATCGAGTATACTTTATGGCTCAAATTACCCTCAATCGACGGTTAGGGTTCGCTCTGGGATGGCCGAGTTCAGCGTCTATTGCGGAAGGAGTCTTTCTTGAGGCGATTTGGTCTCCATGTTCATGATGTGAACCTCCGCACCGTTCATTGTGACAACGACGAGCTCTTTCGATTGATTCAAGAATTTTAGATCGCGAATCGGGGCAGGGTTGGGAAGCTTCATTTCCCCTACAATCTCACCTGCCGTATTGCGAAGTTCTATCCGACCGTCGCTCATTCCGAAGGCCAATGTTTTATCGTCGTGGCTGAGAGCCAAGCTGGTGGGGCGACTGTCGTCCTTATTTATGGAAGCCGCCACGATACGCGGCACACCTTCCATCCTCAGATTAAACTCAGCGCAATCCTCCGCTCGCCCTGAGTTGCCGTGAAAGAAACCGAGAACATATGCACGATCCCCTTGGGAACTTATGGCGACGCTAATTCCACCGGACCACGCCTTTAGTTTTTGATGTCTCTCACTTTCTTCGCTAGTGATCCAGTGATCTTCCTCTAAAGTTGTTTTGGCATTTATTCCATCTTCGACATTCCAAAATCGCGTAAATTGCCCTGCTGTCACGACCATTTTTTCATCGTCGGTAATGGCTAAATCCCAGTAACCATTTCCATCTTCAGTCAACACCTTTAGTAGTGAACCGCTTTCTACATCAAGAAAACAGAGACGCGAGTAAGTACATATCGCGGCCAACCATTTCTCACTAGGCGCAAATGCCATCGCATGACAACCTCCAATGACCTGCTTTTCCCAAAGAAGGACGGGAGTCGCGGCCCGAATATCCCATAGACTAATCTTGCTCCGCTTATATTCGTTAGCCGACTCTCTTGTCCCGTCGGTACCGATAACAAGCTTCTCTCCGCTTTGGTCCAAAGCAACGCTCCAGCCGGGCTGAGGCACCGAAATGTCATGAATTAACTTTCGGCTCCCTAAATCCCAGACGCGAATGTGCATATCATCCGAAGCAACAGCTAAACGCGTTTCGTTACCGCTAACAGCGATCCGCCCAGCCGAGAACGGCTCGAACTCATTTCCCCACAGAGTACAAGCTGAAATAACCCACACAGCAAACCATAGAACTTGTTTCATACTGCTCTCCCTGTGCCTTGATATCCGCCTGCCTTACCTAAACATTGTAATGGACCATCCACGGCAGAGCAGATTCTTTTTAACCAAAAGCTCAAACGATCTAAATTGCAATCGCATCCATCACTATACTACGTGCTTCCTCGTTTGGCTGAGATCATGTCACAGGGCTTGGCAGCCTAGCTTTTTGTGGAGAAGAAACAGCGATGACAACCAGCGACGCACCGCTTCCGATTGCAAAGATAGCTGAGCGACTCGGGCTTTCAAATCATGACATCGAGCCTTACGGACACTACGCAGCCAAACTCTCGTTCGATATCCAATCGCGAAGTAAACCTCTTGGCAAATATATTGGCATCACGGCTATCAATCCCACACCCTTCGGAGAGGGCAAGACAGTTGTGTCGATCGGGTTGGCCATGGGGCTATGTCGCCGTGGCAAGAACGGCGCAGTCACCCTGCGGCAACCTTCTCTCGCCCCGATCTTCGGTATCAAAGGAGGAGGCGCGGGAGGTGGACGTTCCAGGGTGATCCCATCCGAAGACATTAACTTACACTTTACCGGTGATTTACATGCGGTAGCAGCCGCCAACAATCTTCTAGCAGCCATGCTCGATAACCATTGTGCTCGCCAACTCTCGCCCATCGTCGAATCCGCCGACATTACTTGGCGTCGAGCCATTGATATCAGTGACAAAGGCTTAGCCTATATTCGTACGGGCCTCAATCATGTGCCGATGGCGCCCGAACGTGATACCGGATTTGATTTAACGGCAGCCTCAGAAGTGATGTCGATCTTGTCGCTGGCAGCCGACCTTCATGATTTGCGTCACAGGCTAGGAAAGATCATTGTCACATCCCCGCATGCCAACCAAATGGTTTCGGCAGACGACATCGGTGCTGCGGGAGCGATGGCTGTGTTGCTGCGAAAAGCACTTCAGCCCAACCTGGTCCAAACCATAGAGAACACGCCCGCGTTCGTTCATGCTGGACCCTTTGGGAATATCTCTCACGGCAATAGCTCCATCATCGCGGACAAAATGGCCCTTCGCTTGGCTGACTATGTGGTGACTGAAAGTGGTTTTGGCTCCGACCTCGGAGCAGAGAAACTATTCAACATGAAGTGCCGCCAAGCAGGCATCGCGCCCGCTGCTGAAGTTCTAGTATGTACCGTTCGCGCGTTGAAGTACCACAGCGGGCGATTTGAAGTCCGCCCGGGTCGCCCACTACCCGACGGTTTACTACGCGAAGACCTTGAGGCATTAAAGCTGGGTGCTGCGAACCTCATCGGCCATCTCGAAAATCTGCGGCAATATGGAATACCTATCGTCGTAGCCATCAATCAATTTCCGAGCGATTGCGAATCAGAACTTCAACTCATCGAGCGAATTGCAAAGGAAGCTGGGGCTACGCGCGTCGCACGAGTTACCTGCTTTAGCCGAGGTGGTGATGGAGCTGTCGAACTCGCTGATGCCGTTATAGATGCAAGTGCTGAGCCTAGCCACTTTCAACCCTTGTATCCGTTGGATATTCCTTATGCAGAGAAACTCGCAACCGTAGCGAAACGAGTTTACGGTGCAGCAGACATTGCTCTTTCGTCAGCAGCTCAACAACTGCTGGAGAGCTTTGGACAACGCGGCTTTGAGGGCTTACCGGTCATCATTGCCAAAACACAATACTCACTCTCGCACGATCCCAAGCTGCTTGGGCGTCCGACAGGCTTTACCCTTCCAATTCAGGATGTACGCCTCGCTGCAGGCGCAGGATTCGTTTTGGCGATGACCGAGGGAATAACGCTCATGCCGGGCCTTCCCAAAATACCAGCCGCCAAACAAATGGACCTACTCCCCGACGGAACCATTAAGGGCCTCAAGATGGAGTGATATTCACTACTCCGCCCTAGGTTTTGCAGCCCACAGACGATTTACCCGCTCGTTTTGAATCCCATACGAAGGGACTTAATTTGAGAACTTAACCACATCTTGAATTTGCTCGGTGCACTTCGTAATCCACTGCGCCAGCCGTGTAACATCAACCACTAATTTTCCATCAATCCATTGTCGCACCATCGCCAAATTCGCTTCAGAGAGCTGAAGTGCACACCACTGTCGCTCCTGCTCGAAAGCAACGTCCAAAGTCAGAAGTAACTCATATTCGTGAGCCAATACATTCACCATCTGGTCACGAATTCTCGCGTTCATGAATAGCGTGCGAGCCCGAATCGTCTGCTCCGCAAAGTGAGACAACATCGCTTCGAGTCGCGGATAGTCTTTTTCCAATGAGGCAGAAGCGAAGATCCGAAATGGAACGGCAATCGCTTCCTGGAACACGCTATCGGCATTTGCGAAATGCTCGTAAAAAGTAGAGCGTCCAACGTCAGCTTCGCGCACAATGTCGGCTACTCTTAACTCATGTCCCTCTGTTTTGAACACAAGCCGGTTATACGCCTCAAGAATAGCGGTTCGGGCTTTGGAATCATTTGGGCTTGAATTCATTGGAAAGCTTTCCTGGTTCACACACGTATCTTGTGCCCACACACATTCCTGTTGCATTAGTTGAAATGGTTCAACCAAGTTTTTCAGTTTAATATGGGCCAGCCCCTCAGCGGACAGTTTTGCGATTATGTCCGATTTGACAATTCAGCGGTAGGTTACGCCTGGAACACTCTGCGACAACTGGCTAACTTTTGCCAGTCCAAACATGACGAATTTAGCCACGGGGATTTAACTTATGTACGAGTCATCATTTGGCAGGCAACTCATGGGCGTTGTTCTGGCAATCTCGGGTTGCGCTGTTACCTTTTTGATGCTTCATCATCCCTCCCATTTCGACAACGGACCGCTAACCGCCATCGTACATGGAGGGATGATCGTAGCAATCCTATTAGCACAAATCGGTGTGTTGTACTTTGCCATCCAGCTTGGCATACGCCAACCCATGGTTTTAGCCATTGCCGTTCTGTATAGCTTGGGAAGCATCTTTAATGTCGCTGCTGGACTCATCAACGGCTTTATTGTCCCAGAGTGGCTCACCCACATCGGTACGGAGTCCCATGTGGACTCCGAGACAAGTGAGCTCATTCGAGATTTCGCCTGGTCGATCAATCAAAACTGCGCTCGGCTTGGAATCTTAGTTCAGGCCGCTGCGATGCTCTTAACCGTTCTCCCCCTGCTTCGCTTTGTTCGCAATCGAACGACTGTCGCCTTAGTCGTTGTGAGTTTGATGGCGGGACTATTCTGTCCAGCGGCACTGTGGATGCATCAAGGTCGCTTAAATGTACATACGGCTATGCTCATCTACACGTTCGAGGCAGCCTGGTTGCTTATGGTCGGCATTTGGCTCATGCGCCCCAATACCACCCCCTCAATTTCAAAAATAACTTGACACGCATACTATGCGACGCATAATATGTGAGACATGGTAACAACCGATTTCTCTACCGAACTAGTGCGAAGCTGTGCGGACATGGTGATCCTAACCTTGCTCGGCGATAAACCGATGCATGGCTACGACATCCTCTTGTCGTTGGGGAGTCTAGGTAATGGCCAGTTCCGTCTCAAGCAGGGAACTCTCTATCCCCTGCTCTATCGATTGGAACGCGAAGGTTGGATCAGTGCGAAATGGGAAACGCCACCCCAAGGAAAGAAACGAAAGGTCTATCGACTAACGGCGGAAGGCAAGAAGGTACAGCAAAACCGCGCTCTGGAATGGAAACGATTTACGGCCTCAATCAACTCGATTATGCGTGATATTGCCGATGAGTAATTCAGTTTCAGAATTAGTTCAAAATTACTTCGATGAACTGGAGTCCGCCCTCAAACTCTCGTCGACGCAAAGACGCGACATGGTCGATGAAATCCGCGGCAATGCTATCGATAAAATAGCCGATCTCTGCCGAGCGGGAGTCCCTGAAGCTGATGCCGTATCGCAAACTTTAGACGACCTAGGGAGCCCAAGCCAATTGGCCCAGTCGATTCGCCAAGAATCTCCACCATTCCATTCACCCGTGGCGACAACCCTTCGAGGCGTCGGAGCAGTTGCCGCTGTCGGCATCGCCCTTTATTGTGGACTCGCCTTTCGGGCAAGTTTCTACGGACCTTCCTGGACTTTTTACATAGGGCTTGTGGGCGTTTTCCTACCGCTGGTACTTCTCCTCTGGCCGAAAGTTGTATGGCGTGTCAACTGGCTTTTTAGTTTCATTCCCGTCGCGGTTGTATTTGCGGCTATCTTGTTGGCAGCAACACTGGGAACGAATTATTCAGAAAACCTAACGACTCAGCCAGCTTTAGCCTCCAACAAAACGACAGATCTATCAACCACTAACAGTTGGATACAACTGTCGATCCTTCTCTGCTTAGCGGCGCTCACCGGCTATCTGCTTCTCATGGTCCAACAAGTGCGTCAACGAAAAATTGTCTGCGGACTCACGCTTGTTGCCGTGGCGATCATCGAAACTCCGTTCCTGATCGAGGAGTATTTGGTGAGAAACTTGGTCAATCAGGTTTCGGCTTTTCAAAAACGGAACGGTACACTTCCAACACCTCAAGAATTCAGTCGCTTACCGCCACCCCAACTTCTATCGCTAAATTCAGTCGACTATCGCCCATCTACTTCTACATCAGCGTTTACTCTTTCGATGGATCGGCAACTTTTTCCGAGCCATCGAATCATCTATCGTGGCCCCGTCGGTGACTTTGTCGTAACGGACTAACCCCATCTCCGCCTGACACACCTTATTTGCTTGCAATTAGGGGCACCACATCAGCGACTCTCTCCTTACATCTGCGGAAGTTCTCCCTCGCAACCAACCGATCTCACGCCAATGAGATATAATAATGTTCACGGAGTATGGGATAGAAGTTGCTGGGTTCAGAACCAGAGGAAAGGAATGGGCGAATGGCTGCTGACTACGACAACTGTTTGGGTTGCATTTTGGGCATCCTTTTCGGAGACGCGATAGGCGCTTATTACGATGGACTCAGTCCGAAGCAAATCAAGGAACAGTTTACGGACGCGGCAACTGCGTACAATGACTCTCTGAAGAGTCCCCGTTTGCGCATCAGTGACAACGCGCGAATGATGTTATCTCTGGTCCGATATCTTGGCGACCACGAGACCATCAACCCGAAGGAACTGATGCGTTATTTTGCAGAGGACTACGATTCGAGTCGATCCTTCGGTCGCGGTTCGCGGTCCATGCTCGATCATTTTTTTGATCCAGCCGACAAACAAATCGTCGCCATGCTTGATTTACCCGACTGGGCATATAGCAGTGGTGCCGCAGTTCGCAACGGTCCGTTAGGTCTGTGCCTGATGGACCATCCCTATCGACTCCGACAAGAAGCGAAAATCGCTGCTTATATCACCCACCCAAATTCGACCGCTGTAGCTGCGGCCGTAAGTGTTGCCGTAACGGCTAGTTTCGCCGCTTCCGTAACAGACGTCAGTCCGATGGATCTTCGCGATTTACTTCTGCCTGGATGCCCAGATGAAACGTTTCAATATCGGATCTTTCGATTGAGTCAAGTGACTCGCAACAAACATCTCAAAGAGCTCGGCAATCGCACTGTAGCGTACGAATCGACAGCCGCCGCATTGGCCTGCTTTGCACTTCATTCATGTTCCTTTCGCGATGCCGTTTCCACAGCTATATCGCTGGGGGGTGACACCATTTCTATTGCTGCGATTGCAGGTGGCTTGGTTGGCGCCCATCTAGGCGCGTGCATTGCGGATGATTTACCGCTAGATAACTTGGAAGATGGCCAGGGCTTTATGGACCATGTTCGATACTTGACTCAGAGAATGGTAGACAATCACGTGTTCGTAGAAGAGCCTAATAGCTCACGACGGCAGTTCTACTCTTTCTGATTTGGGCAACGAAATCTACCAATCTCAAACCCACGAAGCGCAACATGTTTGGTCTTTCTACCGCGAGTTCGGGTTCGCCACATCTTAAACGACGACGGCTTCATCTCTCGCCTCATAAGGGCAATAACCTCTCCCGGCGTTAATCCAAACTGCTGCCGAATCGAGTCAAAACTTGTTCGATCCTCCCAAGCCATTTGGATAATCCGATCGATTTGCTCGCGAGATAACTCAGTATCTTTTTCGCTTCCCATCGCCAAGTCCTCGGATTCTCTATATCAAACCTTCTTTGGTATTTTGACTGAAGGTCAAGCCCTATTTACCCTACACATTTTTTTTGAGAGCGTATTCGGGGATTGGAGACTTTCTCCAGTCCTCCTAGCCTCCGCTGCGTTTCGGCTACGGGTAAAACGCCCCCCAACTAACGAGTGTTTTTTTAATCTGATTTTGATACGACAGAAAATGTGTAGGATTGATAGGGTCAAGCCTTCGCCGACCGCATCCTTCGGATTGAGGATGGACGCCTGCTCTAGCTTTCACGATAATGTCACCGCTCGGTCCCAATTACCTCGCCACCGACCTTCAAGCAGCTACTCCCATTCACTTTTCTTTTGGTGCTACGCGATTCTATGCGATGTTGGTTTATTTCAGATACGCACAATCACCATGAATCACTGCAGATCCCAGCTGACATTGACATCGTTGTGCACTGTGGAGATGAGTCAGAAAGTGGGAACGAGTGGTTTAACGAACCTGAGGCTCGAGAGTTTTTCGATTGGTACTCCAAACTCTCGATCCCCATCAAGATTTTTGTACCCGGAAACCACTCTACCGCCATCGAAAAAGGTCGCGTGCTGCCAACCGATTATCGGCAAATCCACTTCCTCATTCACCAACCACTAGCCATTGCAAACCTGAGCTTCTTTGGCACTCCCTACACACCCATGTTTTTTAATTGGTCGTATATGCGTCCCCGAGTAGAATTAGATGCGGTATGGCAAACGATTCCAGATCACGTTGATGTACTTATTTCTCACGGACCGCCCAAAGGATTTCTGGACGTAACCCGCGATATGCACACACGCTCGCCGGTTCATGTGGGTTCTAAGTCGCTGACTCGACATGTTGTCCAACGCATCAAGCCACTGGTTCATGCATTTGGGCATATACATGACGAAAAAGGAATCAGGAATTTTGGGGCAGTCAGTGACGGAGGCACCATCTTCATCAACTGCTCTTGCTGTAACATTGCCAACGAATTGGTGAATCCTGGCATCGTTGTCGATATCGATCCAATTCGCCGGACTTGCTCACTGCAATCAAACTGATAGCGATCGCCCCTTCCCATGACGGCTTAAGCGATTGTCGCTCAGTTGTCAGAATTGTTGCCTCACTGCTTGTCGAGAAACTGGCGTCAAGGTTTGAACCGAGACTCTTGCTAACAAGTCTACGTAGATAAGCCCACAACCATTCGGTGTCAGTAGAGGACTCTATGTTTAAAGTGCAATACAATTTTGATTACGTCTATGTAGTTCATGAGTTTTTGACGCCGCAAGAATGCCGTGAGTATATCCAGATTGCTGAACTCATTGGATTTGCTGAGGCGCCTATCACGACTTCATCTGGGCCGAAAATGCGAAAAGACATTCGCAATAATTCACGCATCATGAAGGATGACCCGCAACTGGCAGAGCAACTTTGGCGGCGCGTTCAAGAGTGGGTCCCAGCCGAGTGGCGAGGCCGACGTGCGGTGGGACTGAACGAACGATTTCGCTTCTATCGTTACGAGCCAGGAGAGCGATTCGCACCGCATTATGACGGTGCATTTGAACGTGAAAACGGTGAGAAGAGCGAGTTTACATTCCTCATCTATTTGAATGATGACTTTGTTGGCGGTGAAACACGATTCTTTCAACCCGGTGTCTTTAATGTCATCCCCAAAGCGGGAAACCTTTTACTGTTCTACCATCCTCAATTACACGAAGGAGCCGTTATTGAGTCTGGCACGAAATACGTTCTCCGTTCCGATGTGATGTACCAGGCTGTCTCGATAGATTAGTAAGCCTCCCTGCTGGTCGAATGCCTGATCAGCGAAAAAAGCGTTGCGCATAACTAGAGTTTCCTCGCGCTCGATTTCGAATGTCAATGCGATTTCGAGTGCGATTGCATTGCGACACAGTACATGGATCACGAGTTGACCGAGACAGTGCCTTCAAATGGCGCACCTTCAATAGCCAAGGATTCCGATTTGGCTGCCGTTGCAATCTCCAAAACGGGCGAGCAATCGAATAAGCTCCCAAAATTATTGACATAGGGCCAAGCTAGCCACATCGGTCTAGTCCTCACCTGACGGCAACTGCACACAAGCTCCCAGCGGATATCTTGAACCTTGTAATACGCAAACTGGGGCATTTGCTTGCCGTTTCGCGTACTCTTGCTTGAACCTTGTCTTCTGGCTGACTATCCTCAAATCTGTGAAACTTCCGCATCTGTACGAATTTCAACCAAACATTGGCCGCACCACCTTGAAAACTACGAATGTCGTTTCGGACAACCTCACGCGAAATGTTGCGCAATTCGTTGCCTTTCGAATTGCGGAACAAACCTACGCATTCCGCATTGAACAGATTCAAGAAATCGTGATCCTGAGCCAGGTCACGCGAACCCCACAAGTGCCTCATTATGTCGAAGGCGTCGCCAATCTCCGAGGGTCAATCATCCCAATTGTCAATCTGAGAAAACTCTTCGGACTCGAACCTAAAGCGATAGACCCCGAAACACGAACCATTGTCGTTAATGTCGGTTCAAAAACGATTGGTTGTACTGTCGACACAGTCACGCAGGTTGTTCGAATAGCGCAGGATGCCATCCATCCAGCGCCCGAAACGGTAACCGGTCATGGTGCCAGTTACATTTCTGGTTTTGCACGAGTAGGTGAACAACTCATCGTGCTCTTGGAAGTTGAAGAATTGCTTGATCCCCAGAAGTTGGAACAAGTAAGCAAAGTAGCCGCGACGGAACTCGCCCGCTCAGCTTCACAAAAGCCCTAGTAGAACGTCGCTGCATCTCATTGAAGCATCGCACCGCAAACAACTTGACGCTGTGAATACGCCTGATGAAGTTGGGCAACAGCACAAAACTAGTCCTACATCCTTGAATACGGAAACAGCCCGGAGCTCGTCTGATTATGGCCGATAATACACCTCCTGCCAAAAGAACCTCGCGTCGTAATACCAGCGTTAGCCCATCCCACCCCAAAAAGGATGCCAACGGAACTGCGGCAACTTCGAAGAGTTTGATGTTCGACGCCTTCAATCGTTCCATGGCAATGATTGAATTTACAGTCGATGGAACGATTCTTTGGGCCAACGACAATTTCCTGCAAACGATCGGATACACTCTCGACGAGATCAAGGGACGGCATCACAGTCTATTCGTTGACCCCGAATATCGCACATCGACGGAATACCGAAACTTTTGGTATGACCTAGGCCAAGGTATTTTCAAAGTCGCCCGATTCAAGCGAATTGGCAAAGGGGGCAAGGAAATCTATTTGCAGGCGGCTTACAGCCCCGTGCTCGATGAGAATGGAACAACCATCAAAGTAGTGAAGTTAGCTGCGGACGTTACCTTCGATACACTCCGTGAATTCCAAGCCCAAGATCGAGAAGCGGCAGCTCATGCCGCGCAAGTGGAAGCCAAAAAGATTTTGGAATCCAAAGTCAACGAGCTTTCACTAACCGTTGAAGCTGCATCAAAAGGTGACTTGACTCAAGTTGTTACGGTTACTGGTAATGATGATCTAGGGAGATTGGGAAGTAGCCTTAGCAAAATGATCTGTGACCTTCGATCCATCATTGGTGAAGTGATGGCTGCCGCTCAACAACAAAATGAGGGAGCTCGCACGATCGCGGAAAGCAGTGCTAACTTGAGCGAGGGGGCACAGACCCAAGCAGCTTCCGTTGAAGAAATGACCGCCAGTGTGGCCCAAATGATTGACGCGATGGAAGTCATCTCTCGCAATGCTAATGCCGCGAAAACCAAAGCCATTGAAACATCGAAACTGGCCAAGGGTGGTGGCACCACAGTTGACGAAGCCATCAACGCGATGAAGCTCATCCAAAAATCGAGCGAGCAAATCAACGAAATCATCCAAGTCATCAGCGAAATTGCCAGCCAAACGAATCTCCTCGCCTTAAACGCGGCGATAGAAGCTGCACGAGCTGGCGAACATGGACTAGGCTTCGCAGTGGTTGCCGACGAAGTGCGAAAATTGGCAGAACGATCCAGTGAAGCCGCTAAAGAAATTACCAAACTGATCAAGGAATCCTCGCGTCGCGTCGAAGAGGGGGCGAGTTTGTCTCAAAAGGTTGGTGATTCACTCGAAAAAATTGTAGAATCTGTGGACGACACTGCCGATGGCATTGGACAAATTGCGGCCTCCACGGAAGCTCAAGCAGCAAGTGCACAAGAAGTTAAAGCCGCCATTCGAAGTGTATCGGATACAACCGAATCGAACGCTGCCGCATCGGAAGAAATGGCAGCAAGTGCCCAACAGCTCGGAGCACAAGCGCAAAGTCTGCGTGATTTGGTTGCCAAATTTAGAATCTGATGCTACGGACGAGATTTATGAAGGAACCGGAACGACTTACACCACAACAGTTCGAGTTGTTCCAAAAGTTCATTTTTGAATTCTGCGGTATCAAGCTCGATCCAACCAAAATCACGCTTGTAAGCAACCGAATTCGTAGGCGCTTGCTGGCGACCCAATGCCCAGACTTCTCGGCTTACTACCAACTCGTAACGTCAAGAGCTGGAGCGGCTGAGCTTCCGGAATTCATTGATGCCATTACAACGAATGAAACTTGGTTTTTTCGAACACCAAGCAATTTCGAGTGGTTCAAAAATACGTATCTCCAGGAACTCTTACGAGAGAAAGCAGAAGGAAAGAGAGAGCCGCACCTGCGAATTTGGTCAGCAGCCTGCAGTTCGGGCGAAGAGCCCTTTTCGCTGGCGATGTGCTTGTCCGAGGCCAGTGTCAGCCTGAGAGGTTGGACCGTCGATATCGTCGGCACAGACATTAGCGAATCGTCCTTGGCATTAGCCCGTGCCGGTTTATACAAAAAGCGTGCCATGCAAGAAATGGACGATGCGCGAATACGTCGGCACTTCACCGAGGAACCTTCCGAGATCTTTCGGATTAGACCAACGATACAGAATATGGTTGCGTTTAAGAAACACAATCTCATGAAGCCCATGAATGATAAACCGTTTGATTGCATCTGGATTCGCAATGTTTTGATCTATTTCAATCGCGAATCGAAAGCCAAAGTCATCGAGAATCTTGTTCGTTCCCTGGCTAGCGGTGGCTATCTTGTCGTCGGTCCCTCTGAAGGAATTTACGACATGTTAGGCATGCTCCAGAAACGCGGAACCTTTCTTTATCAAAAACAGTAAGCAAGGAACCAAGTGTGAGCGACGACTTCAACTTCTCAACTGGAATGCCATCCGATGAAATGGCACAATATGTCCAGATGTTCGTTGACGAAACAACGGAACAGTTGGATGAACTGGTCGAGGTTCTACTCGTCTTAGAGAATCAGCCCGATAGTTCAAGCCACTTGAACGAATCTTTTCGCTTGATCCATTCCATCAAAGGCGCTGCAGCCATGATGGGACTGGATAGCATCACCTTGTTGACACATCACCTCGAGAATCATTTTGAGCGATTTCGATCGGGCATTGAGGTCCTTGATACCTCGCTAATGAATCTCATCCTTAAATGTGTCGATTTTCTTCGGAACGCCGTAGAAACTCTACGAGAAGGACGCCCTCTGGTTAGCGAGCCAGAGTTAATTGAACAGCTATCGAAGTCGGCTGCAGAGATTCGATTATCGATGGGACAACTTCACGCGGCTAAGCCCGAACCGAAAATAACCGCTAGTCAGACTGCCGCTACGGACACTGTAACAGGGGACGCCTTAGCCCCTTCCACAACTCCGCCTCAGAAGAACCTATCGCAAAAGAAGAGGATTAGCGTCTACTTTGATCGCACAATACATCTGCCTGAGCTCAAAGCCGAACTAATTATTGCTCGACTGTCAGATCTCGCTGTTATCCATCGGACCGTCCCTGACATCGACGAGTTATCGAGCCTGGCCGATTTGGGAACGTTACAAATTTGGCTGGATAGTTCCAGTGATGATTCTGCATTGCGTTCCACTGCGGATATCGTCGGCGTCGAATTAGTTGAAATCGATTTCGATGTGGAGACCATCCACGAAGATATTGTTCCCTCAACATCAGCCCAAGAACTTGTTAAGCCATCTCCCGTTAGAGTTCCAGTCGCAAACGTTCTATCCAATGTCGAACCGGAAGAGCTCGCCAATACCACGGAACCCCAACTAGAGGAGCCTGCGAGTTCGGACTCCATTTTCGTTAAAACGTCTAACGCCGATTCCGTCGAATCGCATTCCAAAGTTGTCGAGACCTTAAGAGTTGATATCCAACGTCTCGATCGCCTTATGAACCTTGCCGGTGAACTTGTCGTAAACCGCGCCAGGTTTGTTCAGCTCTCTTCACAAATGACCGATACCTTCAAGAAGTCGGGCTTGATCTCCAGTCTGCGCGATCTATGCGATATTCTTCGTGGCTCTTTCTTAGTCGAAAGCGATGAAGCGAATCGCTCGAAGCGAACCGAGCATGAACAAATCAACCAAGTTAAAGAAACCGTCGCAGCTATCGAGGAACAATTGCGGACCTTGGAACAAGGCCGTAAGAGTTTCTTACAATTGAAAGAAGCTATCGATCAGTTCTCTCGTGTATCAGACGGTCTCCAGCGGGGAGTACTCGATACGAGGATGGTGCCAGTGGGCCCACTCTTCAATCGATTCAAACGGACTGTCCGTGATATATCTACGGAGCTCAAGAAAAAGGTTCATTTTGTGATCCGCGGAGAGAACACAGAACTCGATAAGCGGATGATCGATGAACTGGGAGATCCGCTGGTTCACTTGGTTCGAAATGCGATTGACCATGGCCTGGAATCGGAATCGGTGCGATCAAGTCGCGGTAAGCCGGAAACAGGGACACTCACTCTGGAGGCCGCCCATAGCGGCAACAACGTTCTCATCACCATTTCAGATGACGGCGGCGGAATCAATATTGAAAAAGTACGTCGACGGGCTGTTGATAGAGGACTCATCACATCGATTGAAGCCGAGACGATGTCCGATCACGAGGTCGCACAGTTCATCTGGGCTCCCGGATTCAGTACTGCCGAAACGATCTCGGATATATCGGGACGTGGCGTTGGTATGGACATTGTCAAAACCAGGATCAGTGAACTCAACGGAACCATTGAAGTAGACTCGTCGTTGGGCAAAGGGACGCGTTTCATCATTCGCTTGCCACTAACGTTAGCCATTATTCGAAGTTTGCTTTTTCAGTTACCTCAAGGTACTTTCGCCGCTCCAATTGAAAATGTACGCGAAATAGTTTCAATCCGTGCCAAAGAAATTATCTCAGTGCACGGCCGCGATTCGATTGAGGTCCGGGGTGAGTTCATTCCACTGGTACGGATTGAGGATGTCTTTGACTGGCACCCATCCGCTTCTTCATCCCCCTCAGAGAGAAAAGCCGAGCCGGAAGCTCCAATCAGCGCCTTCAGCGTTTTGATTCTGAACTCAGGTACTAAAACGATGGGAATGATGGTGGGCGAATTGAAGGGATGTCAAGATATTGTCGTCAAGTCCCTGGATGAGAACTTCACGCATATTCGTGGCCTTGCGGGAGCAAGTATTTTGGGTGACGGGTCGGTTTGTTTGCTACTCGATATCGTTTCTTGTTTAGAATTAGCGCGACAGCGATTACGTGATCGATCTACCCCACGCTCCAATGTAAATTTATGAATGAATTGACCCAACGCCAACTCAATCATCTTGGTGAGTTGATTCAAGTCGGCTCTTCCGAAGCGTCGCGCGCTTTATCAACTTGGCTCAACAAACAAGTCAGCGTTCGTGTCGATCAGTTGGAGCAAGCCACACTTGAAACAGCGGTCGAGCAACTTGGGCCAGGCGCTGATGTGGTCTGCGCATGCTGTATGAGGTTTTCGGGCGGAATCAATGGCCAGTTGCTTCTGGCCTTTGACGATGCAAGTGGCCTTTTGTTATGCGATATGCTGCTGGCGCGAGAGAGAGCATCGCAGGAATGGCAAGAATTGGAAATTTCTGCCGCTATGGAAACAACCAATATCGTCGGTTGTGCGTTCCTAAATTCCCTTTCGCAAATATTTCCCCAATCCACTGCTCTCCCCCCTTCGTCTGCGGAAACCACTGGTACGACCTGGATTCCAACTCCCCCCGTCTTCGTCCGAGACTATGCAGCCGCCATCATGCAATTTGCATTGATGGATCAAGCCTCGCACTTTGACACAGTGCTGTTGGCTCATGCTAAATTCACGATCGACGACACGCCGGTGAAATGGCAGCTCATGCTTGTCCCTGATGCGGAGGTTCTCGCACATCTTGCAAGGATGATCGAATGAACCCGAACGGTGACAATGAAGGACAATGGGTCAAAATGGCCGAAATCGGAGTGATGCAACAACAAGGGGCTATGAGAACACTTTTGGGATCTTGCATCGGCATTGCCTTGTATGATCGCAAGTTGAAATTACTTGGACTCGCCCACATTGTTCTTCCCGATTCGGCTGGTCGAACACAGACGTTAGGAAAATACGCTGATTCAGCCATACCCGAAACCATTCGACGCATGACGATGCTTACGGGCGGAGCCAAATTATCGTTAACTGCAAAAATCGCAGGGGGTGCGAACATGTTTGTTCAGGTGTCACCCAATAACGGCAATACGATCGGCGAGCAAAACCTGCAAGCCGTCGAAAAGGCCTTAGCACTGGGAAATATCCCAATCATCGGTCGACATGTTGGTGGAACATCGGGAAGAAGAATGGTCGTTGACGTTGTAACCGGAACAGTTCAAATCCATATCGTCGGCCAAACAACGGTTCAGATATAAGCGAGTCGATTTCCATGAAAAACAAACTACTCATTGTCGACGACGCCCTTATCATGCGCATGCGAATTCGTGAAATTGCTTTGCAAGCCGGCTGGGAAGTCGTGGGCGAAGCCACGAACGGAGCACAAGCGGTAGAATTGTATCGTGAACTGCGTCCCGATTTGGTCACCCTTGATATTGTCATGCCACAAATGGACGGCGTAGAGGCGCTTCGCAAGATTAGAGAAGAAGAACCGCAAGCCCGCGTGTGCATGGTTAGCGCGGTGAATCAAAAAGAAAAGCTCGCCGAATGCATCAAACTTGGGGCTATTGATTTTATTGTAAAGCCTTTTGAAAAGGCCCAACTGGAAAGTCTGTTCACCAAGCAGGGACGCCCTCGATGAAACTCAAAGTCATGGTCGTCGACGATTCAAGCCTTTACCGACAACTCGTCAAGAATGTCCTTCGGAACATTGCAGAAGTAGAAGTGGTTGGGCTTGCCTGTTCCGGCAAAGAAGCGTTGGAAAAAATACCCGAACTACAACCCGACTTGCTAACGCTCGACGTTCAAATGCCCGATTTGAACGGGCTTGAGCTTCTAAGGGAAATTCGTCGGAAACGCTTGTCCGTCAAAGCCATTATGCTTAGCAGCCTAACCGCTCAAGGGGCTCAAGTGACGACCGACGCATTATTGGCTGGCGCTTTCGACTTTATCCAAAAACCAAGCGGCCCAGATCCCAATGCTAATAGACTTCAACTAGAGTCCCTTCTAGCTGAAAAGATCATGGTGTTTCAACAAAGCCGGAAACCGACTTTACCCAACAGAAAAGAACCCGCAACCAAGTCACCCATTCGCAAACCGCTGGAGGAAGATGGAAATGATTCCTCCAGTCTCGAATTACCCAATCCGCCCCCTTCCTCGAATAAGACCAACCGAATCGATGCCGTGGTGATTGGAACTTCGACTGGGGGCCCAATCGCTTTGCGCGAGCTCATTCCGAAACTCCCAAGCAATCTCGGCGTGCCTGTTCTTGTCGTGCAGCACATGCCTCCACGGTATACGCAATCGTTGGCCATGCGTATAGGTGAAGTCAGCCAAATCCCCGTTCACGAAGGGTCTGATGGCATGAAGATTGAACCCAATCATGTTTATATCGCCCCAGGTGGCGCGCACATGGGACTAGGAAAGCGATTAGGCGAGACTGTTATACGAACCTCAGATGCCCCTCCCGAACACAATTGTCGCCCGGCTGTGGATTTCACCTTTCGCGCTGCTTGCCAAATCTATTCCGGCAACATCCTAGGAGTAATCCTGACTGGTATGGGACGCGATGGAACGGAGGGCTGCCGCTTGATCAAACAACTCGGCGGTTCCGTTCTCGCTCAACATCCCGAAGGGTGCATCGTTTACGGCATGCCGAAGGTCGTCGTCGAAGAACGACTGGCAGATCGAGTTGTACCCATCGACAAAATGGCTTCATGGATTGTTCGACTTGTCGATAAAAGCCGAAGTTAGCGCTCCCTCACTTTTGATAACAGTTCCAGATTAGTTAGCCACAACGCTCACTACTGCTTGTCAGTAAAGCCCAAAACGCCTGAGAACGCAATGAACAAACCCAAACCAGTCATCGTCATCGCCGAGGATAGCCGCGTTCAAGGCAAAGTCCTCCAACAACGCCTCATTGCAGCGGGATACGATGCTCATGTCGGCGTCAACGGCGAACTAGCGTTTCAATTGGTCCAACAGCATAAGCCCGATGTGGTGGTGTCCGACATCGAAATGCCCAAAATGACCGGTTATGAGCTGTGCAACGCCATCAAGACTGCAGACGAACTTCGCCACACACCTGTTATATTGCTTTCGACGCTGAGCGATGCAGAAGACATTATTCGTGGTCTCGCCGCTGGCGCAGACAATTACATCACGAAACCGTACGACATCAACTTTCTGATTTCTCGTATTGAAGATCTGCGTGCCAATCCCATACAAGAATCGGATAACAATCTTTCCGACAGCACCACCGTTACATTAGGTGGACGGGCCTACGAAGTTCGATCGGGGCGCAAGCAAACACTCAACTTGTTGGTATCGGTCTTCGAGAATGCGGTTGAAAAGAACAAAGAACTCCATCGCAGCAATGAGCACTTGGTTTTGGCGAAGGAGAAGTTGACCGCTTGGAACTCGCAGCTCGAATCCCTGAATAATCGATTAAATGAACTTAATAGCCGCATGCAACGCGACTTGCACGCCGCTGCACGCATGCAGCAATCGTTGCTTCCCAACGAGCCACCTGTTGTGGCAGAAGTTAATCTTGCTTGGGATTACACGCCATGCGAAGAACTGGCAGGCGATTTTTTGAACTATGCTAAGCTCGATGACCATACGCTTGGGCTTTATGTCGTCGACGTGTGTGGGCACGGGGCAGCCTCGGCACTTTTAGCGGTTGCCATCGGCCGAGTGTTGAGCACGGTCGTTTCGGCAACTTCACTTCTGGTACGAATAGACCCCTTAAGCGGCAAACGAGTGGTAACACCTCCTGCGACGGTTGTCGGTGAATTGAACCGACGGTTCCAGATGGACACTCAAGGTGGCTTACACTTTACCATTCTTTACGGAACACTAGACTTACGCACCAAGCTGTTCCGTTATGCGTGTGGAGGTCATCCACAGCCGGTCCATTTGCCGAAAGGCCAAAACTCGCTCTTCGCACCTGGTGAAGGCTTGGCGGTTGGCTGGGTCGATGACGTTGAATTTGATGAATACTCGTTGCAATTGCAATCCGGAGATCGACTCTTGCTTTATTCCGACGGCGTGCCGGAAGCGATGGACGCTAACTTAAACCAACTCACGAACGAACGGATGTTGTCGGAGTTGGATGCTAGTCGTGATCTTCCACCTGCGGACCAAGTTGCCCATATCAAGAACGTCGTTGCCAACTGGTGCCAGCCCAAAGGTCCACTGGATGATGTGTCCTTACTTTTGCTGGAGATTCTGTGACCTCAAGCATTTGCTGTTAGTCCTTCCACGCACTCCACTTCAACTTCTCTTTATTGCGGCCACCGTGGACATAGTAGATCGCCATACGAATCACATAGAGATAGTTCTTGCTTGTCTTGTGGTCTACTCTACGATTCGCTTCGCACAACAATTCAAAGAGTTGTTCGGGATTCGCATCAACCAAATCGCTTTGCGAGAATACGTTGATCCGGGCAAAATCGCGTACGAAAGTCACGCCTATGCCCGGTATCTCCAATAAATCAGACTTTCCCATTGTCCCCTCCGTAATTGTCTAACGGGAGTATTATCACCCGCGTTCAAGAGGCTAGAATTTAAGACAGTGTCCGTTGTGTTCCTCCCGATCCCAGTGCCGTTGTTGCGTTACTCTGACTTCATAATCCACTCTGTAAGTTCTCGGATCATTGTCAACAAAAGAGGCACAAGATAAGCTAAACGCGAAAGATAAACGGGATGTAACCACTTGTCACGGATTGCCCATCGCGGAAGAGACCTAAATCACCAATTTTATGCGAACAAACCATATCACCTTTCTTTTGATGTTCGTTCTTGGATCCATTCTGCAGCTTGCTGGCCCGCTCTGTGGAGAAGAAATCCGCAAATGGCAATCTGCAAGCGGAACATTTTCCTTAGATGCTGAGTTGCTAGAGGTTAAGGATCAAAAGGTCCAACTGAAGAAGGCCGATGGAACAACTTTGTGGGTTGATCTCCAAAAGCTCAGTGCTGACGACGTTCAGTTCGTTCGGGAATGGCAAGAGAAGAAAGAGGCCGAACAGAAGCAACCCATACCTAAAGCAGGACAAGGCTCCCCGAATTCCAATCCATCAAAAATGACCTCGCCTGCAACTGAATCGAATTCTACATCTAAAACGGCGACATCTTCCTCAAAACGGCCAGTGAAAAAGGAAACTGAATCTGCGCAGTTCAAAGCCCCTTTCCCCCCTAATGAAAACTTGGATTTGCTGGCAGGCTCCGTGTCTTCGTTGGAGCTTACAGTTCCTGCAACACCGTCCTCCTTCATTGGTTGGCATTTGCGAGATAACACGGGAACTCGAGGTTATGTTGCGGACTTAAGTAAGGGAGTCGTGTTTCCCTCGTTCCCGGTCAGCAAGTCCATTGAAGGTAAAGCACTTAGTCCCGACGGTTCTATATTCGCAACATTTGGCGGAGCCGTTACGACTATCAGTTTCTATCCAGTGAACTCCGACCAACCGGCCTTTGAAATTCAACCTAGCGAGTTTAGTAGTATCGGCTCGATTTTGTTTCTTTCTCCGAACGAACTAATTGTGATGGGGCGTTCACAAACCAGTGGCGGCGCGATTTACGATTTGTCCAAGCGCAAGATTTCTAAATGGTTGGAAGTTCCCGTTCTTCAACGAAAGCACCTTGTTTCACCCGATGGCAAATGGATTGCGGTAGCTGTGGGGCAAGATACGATCAGTTTAATCGACACACGGACTGGCAAGAGTAAGCTTGGGATCAAGCTCGAAGGGAATCGTGATTTCGCAGCTCCAACGGTGTTGGACTTTTCTTTTTGCGATCAGGGGCGTGAATTAGGTGTATTATGCACTGGCAATCGATGTGGTTTTCGGATCTATGATACCAAGACGGGCAAACTGAAAGTGTCGCATTCCTTAACGCAATCGATTCAACAAATCGCGTGGTTTTGGGAGGAATATAAAGGCCCGGCCATAGAGAGTTTACCCACCGATAAAGGATGGCTCTTATATGGCGTAGCGGTCGTCGATGCCAAACGAGGCGGCCCCGTATGGAATCAAAAAGGACCTGCCACCGCACAAATGTCGATCTTTCAGATCCTGCAAAGCGAGCAGTCACAAATTGTCCTCCTAGGCGATTCGGACAAGAAAACCTTCAAGAGTATGCCATTCCCCTGGCAAGAAATCGAAGCGGGACGTGAAGTGTTCCAAAAGTGAATGGCAGATTCTTTGCAATGTCAAATTAGCCAAGGATAAACTCAGGGACAAGGACGTCATTGCGTTGGTCCGGTCAGCCCTTTGAAAGCGAACCATGAATTAGACGGATGCTACGAACATCCGGCAGAGCGAGCAGCTCAAATGTACCAATGTCATGGAGATTTCAGCCCTCAACCGCGAGTCGCTCGCGATTGAGGCGCAATGAGGCTGGTGCTAGCTTACTTCCACGACGCTCTTTCGTTCAACTAAGTTAGACTCGTCGTCTGATCCACTCTTGTCGTCTGAATCCGCTGAAATTATATCCGATACTTCTGGCTTCACTTCTTCAGATGCACTCGCTTTGGGCCCATCACTTACGACCACCTCGTTGGCGCTCTTGGCGTTCTTTGCGGGTGGCTTCACACGGAAAAGAAGAGCGTATAACGCTGGAAGATTCAAAAGTGTTAAAAAGGTTGCGACTGAAAGGCCTCCCATGATAGCGATGGCCATCGGACCCCAAAACACGCTGCGAGTTAAAGGGATCATGGCGAGAATCGCAGTTGCCGCCGTGAGCACCACCGGTCGAGCGCGACGCACCGCAGACTCGATCACCGCCTCCCATTCCGATAATCCGTGCTGCATATCTTGCTCGATTTGATCGATCAAGATAATCGAGTTACGCATATCCATGCCCGCTAAAGCAATCACCCCTAAAAGCGCCACGAATCCAAACGGAGCGTTAAAAAGCAAGAGAAAGGTTACTGCTCCAATGAGCCCCAGCGGCGCGATTCCAAACACCAAAAATGCCTTCTTGAAGTTCTGAACTTGTAACATCAACAAAGTGAGCATCACCAAAATCATTAATGGGAACATTTCGAACAGCGCGACGTTGGCCTTCTCGCTCTCCTCAATCGCCCCCCCGCGCTCGATTCGATAACCGGGAGGCAAGCTCTCAATGATTTCCTTGAGCTTGGGCATGATTCGATTCGTTACGTCAGGAGCTTGCACTCCGTCGATGATGTCCGCTCGAACGGTCAACATTGTCTCCTGATTCCTTCGCCATAGAATCGGATCTTCCAATTCGTAGGACACATTCGCGACTTGGCTCAGCGGAACCACTTGCCCCGTCGTCGTAAACAAAGACAAATCGGGAATCTGATCTAACTTCAATCGCTCATCGGGAATGGCTCGAACAACGACATCAATCGTCTCTGTTCCCTCGCGATATTGGGCGATACTTGCACCAGTCAGCAACGTTTGTAATGCGGAAGAAATCTCCTGGGTGTTAAGTCCCATCGCGCGAGCTCGATCTTGATCCACCTTCAAACGTACGCTTTTGGCGGGCTCGCCCCATTCAAGATTCACATCGACCGTAGCTTGATCCTGGCGCATCACGTCGCGAACTTTACCTGCGATCTCTTCCACTTTGAGTCGGTCCGGGCCTAAGACGCGAAACTGAACGGGAAAACCTACCGGTGGCCCGAAGTCCAGCCGCATCACCCGCATATGAGGCGCTGCATAAACAGGATTGGTTTCAATTTCTTTGAGTAATTTCTCTCGCAAAGCTTCACGCGATTTGGTGGAAGCCGTTTGAATCACGACTTTCGCAAAACTTGGATTCGGAAGATCTGCATTGAGGGCTAAGAAGAAGCGAGCCGCTCCTGCCCCTGTGTAGGAGGTGTAATGCAATGTCGTTCCATGGGCGGGTTCGTGGGCACTGTGACCGATAACATCCCATATAGTCCACTCATGCTTTTCATGAAACGAATGATCAACGATTTCTTGCTCGAGGAAGCGTTCTACCGACTGAACAATTTCACTAGTCGCCGCAAACGATGAGCCCTCTGGGAGCTTGATATCGACCAACAACTCCGGTCGAGACGACTGCGGAAAGAACTGTTGCTGCAACTTCGTAAACCCGAACATCGCAGCCAAAAAGGCCACCACGGTAACACCGACAACTTTAGCAGGATGCTTTACACACGCGGTGATGATCGCTCGCAACAATCGATAAAACCAAGTCTGATAGGCGTCGTGTCCTTCTGCATGCTTGTGAGCCATCTCCGGTAACAACTTCACTCCAAGATACGGCGTGAAAATCACTGCTACGAACCATGATGTGATTAGCGAGATCCCCACAACCCAGAAGATTCCGCCTGCATATTCACCCGCTGCAGAATTCGCAAACCCCACCGGCAAGAAACCTGCCGCCGTAATAAGTGTTCCCGATAACATCGGAAACGCGGTGGACGTCCAAGCGAACGTTGCCGCGTCGATACGACTCCATCCTTGCTCTAATTTCACCGCAATCATTTCCACCGCGATGATCGCATCGTCCACCAACAAACCTAAAGCCAGAATCAACGCCCCCAAACTGATTCGATCTAAGTCCATTCCCATTGCATTCATGACCACCAATGAAATGGCCAACACGGAGGGAACGCTAAGAGCGACGACAATTCCTGTTCTCAACCCCAAGCTCAAGAAGCTGACCACTAATACGATGATCAACGCTTCGACGAACGACCGAGTGAATTCACCCACCGATTCTTCAACCACCGCAGGTTGATAGGAAATATTGCCGATATCAACGCCAACGGGTATCTCAGCCCGGCTCGCTTCAATTTCTTTGTTAAGCAATTTGCCTAATTCAATAACGTTGCCACCCTTTCGCATCACCACGCCCAAAGCGAGGGCAGGTTGGCCGTTGTAGCGCACCGCAAATCCGGGAGGGTCGTCGTAACCTCGCTTAATCTCGGCGACATCACCCAAACGTAAAACACGACCAGCACTCGATATGGGGACATCGGCTATGGCCTCCGCAGCATCAAACGCGCCATCCACGCGAATGAAAACACGATCGTTCTCCGTGTCGATTCGCCCCGATGGTGTCACTGAGTTTTGGCGAGTTACAGAATCAAAAATCTGCTGCGGACTGATCCCCAATGTCGCCAATTTGGCGTGAGAAATCTCCACGTAGATCTTTTGTGACTGGGCACCGATGATGTCCACTTTTTCGACGTCTGGAACGCGGACAAGTTTTTTGCGTACATTCTCAATAACCCTCTTTATCTCGGCGGGAGAATAGTCGTGCCCCGTAAATGCATACAGCGCCGAATAAACGTCGCCATATTCATCGTTGACAGCCGGTCCAAGTACACCCTGTGGCAATGTCGATTGAATATCGCCTAGCTTCTTGCGAACTTGGTACCAAATTTCGCTAACTTCTTTGCGCGGCGTTTGATCTTTCAACTGCACCAAAATGACGACGCGTTCTGGCAAGCAGTAGGTTCGCAAAAAATCGAGATACGGTGTTTGACGCAACTTATCTTCGATACGTTCGGCAACTTGACTTTGGACTTCGTCTGCCGTGGCACCGGGCCAATACGCCGAAACAACGGCCGTCTTAATGGTAAACGACGGATCTTCAGCTCGCCCCATTTTGAGATAAGCTTGAAGCCCCGCTAAGCCAGATGCCAAGATCAAGAATAAGATAAAAGAAGGATGGGTAACGGCCCAGCGTGATAAGTTGAAACCGGTTAGAGCATTCATTTCTGCACCTCCCAAACTCGCACGATCCGCGACGCATCGAGTTTCTGTACGCCGGCTGAAACAATGCAATCGCCATCCTTCAACTCACCACTCACGGCGACAAAGTTGTCGTGAAACTCCTCCATCTTTACCGGAACCATCGTCAACTTGCCCGTATCAAGGTCGACCAGCCAAACCGCCGCATCTGTACCAGATCGCATAATGGCCGTTGAAGGAACTTGGAACTGTGGTTGCACACTGGCTTCGCGCAAGTGGACGGTTGCCGTCATACCAAGTCGAATCTGCGTGGGTGGTTGCTCCAACGTGAATCTACCGCGATACGTCCGTGTGATCGGATCAGCGCTTGGCGATAACTCGCGCAATTTAGCATTGACACTTGCGCCTGGTAACGACCAAAAACTAACTTCGAGAACTGCCGAGGGAGACTGCGATGGGTCATAACTCACCAATCGATTTTCGGGAATGTCGACAACCGCCTCTAACTCGCCACTTTGGGCGATAGAACATAACGCCATGCCGGGAACTACAACTTGACCGGCCTCAGCCTCCACATTGACAATCGTCCCTTCAACATCGGAGCGAAGTTCACAATATTCGAGTTGATTGATGGCAAGTTGCAGTTGTTTCTCTGCCGCATCTAATCTGCCAACCGCAATATCTCGTTCCGATAAAGACCGTTCATATTCAGATGCACTGACCGCATTCGTTTTCCGTAATTGGCTCACGCGTTTTTCTTCTGCAGTGGATTGAGCCACCGAGGCTTTGGCAACTTCAACATTGGCCAGAGCCGTCTTGTGCTGCAACTCGTAATCTTCATTATCAAGCTCAAAGAGCAAACTGCCAGGCACTACTCGGTCACCCACATTCACATGTCGCTTTAAGATTTTTCCAGCGACTCGAAACGAACTGATATGTTCATATCGAGCTTTCACGGTTCCCGTCAGTGACTGTGACGCCATAGAGGTCTGGCTTGAGCCAATCCGATAAACACGGACTGGCAGTTTTGCTGTATCAGACGAGCCATGCGAGTCTGGCTTGGTCACAGCAGGTGTTGATTCCTTGGCGATTTCGGCTTGAGAATCATTCCGTTGCTTGATGGCCGCTGCTGCCCCCAGCGAAATGAGTCCAGTTAGGACGATGAAAGCGATCCACAGTTTTCGATTTTGAGCCTTGAGCACCATCGGTGAATACTCTGAATGTGACGTCATTTTTTGACGAATTGTCAATTTTTGATTAAGAAAAAAGAGGCGATTTTCGCCTCGTCCATTGGCTCGATTCTTGTCCGCCAAAACAAGAAACTCGCCCTAACACTTTACCTGTTGGTCAATTGATCCGCGAATTGCTTCCGCAGCAGATCGCCGAATCGGTCCATCGCCTTGATATGATCCGCAAAATCGCCCATGGGCTGCCAGCCAAACCCGTTGAGCAAAGTAAAGCAATGATGCCGAATCGCCCGTGGTGCGTTGGGAACGCCCAACGATACCAACGAAGGGCTAGTTGCGGCCAGGACTTGGCTACCATAGTTGATGGCCCAAAACCCGAAAATCATTTCTTCTGCTGTCAGATCGTTCTCTAATTTCAAATCGCCATGTGCGACTGCATCCCGCACAATTCCCGACACAATCGACATGCATCGGCCTTCGCATTGACGAATTAAATCCTGCCTTGCCGTCGAAGACTTATTCCAAATTGTTGAATTGCGAATCCAGTCTTCTATTGCAAAATGATCGGCACAGCTTTGTGTATACAGCTCGCACGCAGCCCCAATCGCCAATAACCGCTCTCTAGGAACACGACTGGCTATCGATGCCGCTTCAAACATCTTGAGTCGCAGTTCCATTGACTCGATTGCCAAGGCCAAAACAATCTCTTCCTTGTTGGGAAAGTGGTTGTATAGCGTCCCTTTGGCGTATTCCATCAATGTTGCCAAGCGATCCATGCTCAGGGGCTGATACCCTTCGCGCAGCAGGATCGGTCGGGCTAATTTGAGAATTTGCGCCTCGCGCTCTTGGATCTCTCGTTGTTTTCGTGATGGTGTGACCATGTGTCAAATATCGACGATGCGTCAAAAAAAGTCAAGCGAAAGATCTAGGAATCCGCCCCCCACCTTTGGTAGTGCGACAAAAAACTGGAATTTCGGTTGCTAACAATACGGGGGACGAATTCCGACAGGTCTCTGTGGAAGCCTCCCCATGTCCGTCGACGATCCGGAATCGACCAGCGCAATAGATCGTACAGGCTTATTGCCCCGAGAAGACGGGTTGCTGACATTCGTCGAACGATACGCTAACTTCTGTTGGCCATCATCGTCTCCACGCAGCTGGCAAAATTCAACCATCGCTCTGCATTGTTTCTGTGAGAAGAACTCGTGTCCGGATTCAGCCTTAAAGACCACCTATTCAATGCAGAAAAAGTCGAGTATTTAGGCAGTTTGCTCGCTGGGAATGGTCGCACGTTTCCCAAACGGAAGTTTGTCAATTCGGTAATGAAAGAACTTCCCCAACTAGAACTGAAACAGAGAATCGTGTGCATCGCTGTAAACTTAAAAGAAGCGTTGCCAGCTAGTTTTCCCGAATCGGTTCAACACCTGCTAGATTCTTTGCCACCACCCTTGGATGAAACCAAAACCGATGATGACTTCGGCGATTTCATCTTTGCGCCTCTTGGCGAGTTTGTCGTGCGCAATGGAATGAGCCGCGAGGACGTCTCGCTCTCCTTGAGTGCACTTAAGGAACTGACCAAGCGGTTTTCTATGGAGGATTCCCTACGCTACTTCATACGGCAACATCCGCGTGAAACCGTAAAAGAGCTCAATCGGTGGGCGAAGGATAAAAACTATCATGTACGCCGGCTTGTCAGCGAATCCACACGCCCCCTCCTCCCTTGGTCTGGCCGCATCGATTTATCTACGGATGTTACGCTCCCACTGCTTGATCAACTGCACGCCGACAAAACGCGTTATGTCACCAGAAGTGTGGCGAATCATCTCAATGACATAGCCAAAACTCAGCCGGATTTGGTGGTCGAAACTCTCAAACGTTGGCGCTCGCAACAACGGCAACACCCTGATGAACTGAACTGGATGACAAGGCATGCGTTGCGGACTTTGATCAAACAGGGACATGCTGCGTCACTTTCACTGCTTGGATTTAATACCTCTCCCAAAATTCAATGCAGCGACATTCGTTTGTCCAAGTCTTCCCTGAAGATGGGAGACACACTAGAGTTTTCGCTGGACATCATTGCGGAACGCGATGAATCTTTGGTCGTCGATTATGCGATTGATTTTGTAAAGGCGACAGGTAAACGTTCGGTCAAGGTATATAAGGCAACCAAAGTCACGCTGAAAAAGGGAGAGCAAATAACAGTAACGAAAAGGCACAAACTTCTTGCCAAAGCCACTACTTACCAACTCTACCCTGGCAAACACCATTTGACCGTTCAAATTAACGGGCAACCGGTCGGCAATCAAGCGTTTGATTTAGCCTAGCGAGTGACAAACCTGAACGCTAAGCCATACATTCCGCAAGATGCTGATGAGTTTTCAAGCAATACAATGGACCGTGATGCGAAAACATCATTGACAACACAGAGCGGCTTTTCTCACCACTCGCGCCAGCGGTCGACCAGATCTCTATTTCCGAGTCCACACGCATTGGCAACCAATTCGAACTCATCGCAAATGTCCTCGCGCAGAATCGTATCGATGAACTTGTCCATGCTGTTATCGAGTTGATTGAACGCCTCGATGCAACCTTGCAGTATCTTAATGCGATCGTTTTCTGTTGCCTTTTCATTCAACTGACTCAATGCCTGCACGGTCTCCTTCATGATCTTTCGTGACGCGCGAATTACTTTCACCGACTGATCGCCATCCCAACTCTCGAAGAATTTCATTTTTTGTAGTTCACGAAGTGTCGGTAACTTTGGCTCCCCTCGAGTCGTTTCAGTGGGCAAGTTCGGTTTCTTAACAGGAACTTGCGATTTCGCTTCCTCTGCCAATAGATTGTCTCGATCATGATCCCATCTCCATTGCAACAAGACCTGCAATGGTGTTCCCTGCCAGCCGCCATGCGAATAGCATTTCATTTGCCGTTCTTTACTTGTGGGCTCAAGCACCCCGATGGGAATAAAATTCTCAGGCACAGCATCATTCACCCAATGCACATGCGGCTGCCCCTTCCAAGCATGATGAGTCAAAACTAACACCGCGCGCATCGCTTCCAGAGGTTCTTGCGGAAGTTCGTTTCCAATCCAAGGGGAGCCAGCCACAAGCACACTCGCCGCCCCAAACTCTTTCGACTCTTTATCTGTGGAAGTTTTCAAGACGCGACAAACGCCAAAGCGGCCATCTTTCAAGGGACAGGCAAAAACTTCGCCCGCTGTCGGCAACACCACGTTCTTCTTTCGCTTTCCCATCCCCACCCTTTCCAAAAGAAATCCGTCGTTCCCTACCCCAAAATCACAGTCCCCAAGATCTCCAGCTTCCGTCAGATCCGTACCAATGTTGCCGGTGTTAGCGATTATACCTCTGACGAACCTCCGGTCATTTAGGGAAGCCACAAATTTGCTTTATCTCTCTACCGAACCCGAGAATACTGAGAATGCTGGGGCTACTAGAGTTATTCCCCAATCAATTGCGAGATACATTGCGTCAGGTCAGCGAACCGGATTGTCAGGAACACGATATGCAAGACGTCGCACCCGATCGCAAACCGTGGAAAACATGGTGCATCCGCATTTTTCTTGGCGCATTCATTTTAGCCATTGGGATCGATACCGTACCGTCGCATTACACTGCGATTGAGCCCATTCGCAAGCCGCTCAATTTTGCGCTCAATACGCTGGGACTTGGTCAAGGAGATTGGCCTCTCTTCGCCCCCAATCCCATCATCAATAACAATACGATTGTGGCAGAGATAGAAGACCAGAAACAGCAACGATTTCAATGGAGCTCACCCGATTGGTCGCAAAAAAGTGTCTGGTTCAAGTTCCATCAATTCAGACAAATGAATTATTTCCAACGCTTGCCGCGTTATCCGCTCGCCTATGAAAACTTCGCAAACTACCTGGCACAGGCAGTCCCTAACCAACAGGCCGTAAGACCTGTGCTGCATCTCGTCGCCAATCCTACAGGACCTGATAATCCGAGCATGACAAAACCATTGCGACAACTTACGCTGAGTCAAGCGCAATTTGAAATCGTACTGCCCGAAGGTGAAGAGCTACCCCAAACCGACGATATCTACTGGAGCTATCAGCAGCGTCTACTGTGGCATCTCGATATTGGGTCCCCTTCCCCATGATGAAGTTGGTAACACGGCTCGATCAACACATCCTTAAGGGAGGCGACATTGCCATAGTCCCCTTTCTGCGTATCATCTATGGAACGTTGGTGCTCATACATCTTGTAACACTGTGGCCCAACGCTGAATTGTGGTTTACCGATCAAGGTGTCTTGAAGACATCGGCCGCACAACAATTGTTAAATGGAAACCAATGGTCCATTTTGTTCTGGCTTCCCAGTACCACTTTGGTTGTGCAGTGCTGCCTCGGCATGATGTTCGTTCATACAATCCTGTTACTATTAGGTATTGCCTCAAGGCTTCAGGCGGCATGCCTCTTTCTGTGGCTGATATCATTTCAGAATCGAAACTTCTTGATTCTCGATGGCGAAGATACGCTGATGCGGCTGTATGCGTTCTTTCTCATTTGGTTACCACTAGATGACCGTTTCTCGATAACCAGTGCCGTGAGAAAGAAAAAACAAACGCCTTCGAAAGAACGGTCCCCTTGGGCACTCCGCTTAATCCAATTCCAAATCATTGCCCTGTATGCTTCAACAGCTTTATGCAAACTGCAGGGCGATACTTGGCATGTTGGAACCGCGATGTGGTATGTATCCAAAATGACGGACAACTTTGGACGTCTGGTTCCCGCGACACTCTTCGATTATTACGCTGTCAGCGCTTTTGCAACGTGGTCAGCCTTATTACTCGAACTAACTTTGCCAATTGCGTTGCTGATTCCGCGTACACGCAAATGGGGAATGGTCGCTGGCCTGATGCTCCATTTAGGTATTGAAGTATCCATGAACCTTTTCCTATTCCAATGGTTCATGATTTTCGGGCTCTTGAGTTTCTTTCGCCGCGAAGATTGGAGTTGGCTTACCAAACGGGTAGCAGCCCAAAAGTTAACAACTTCGAGCATTACCAATTGAGCTCATTTTTCAGTGGAGTCCTCCGATATTCAACGCCTCCGGAAGACATGTTCGAATCCGCTTTGGACAAATCGCTCATCGGGCTAACTTCCGCACCTCAATAACGTGCTTTTGCTTAGGAATCCGAGTGTCGATCACGAAATGACCTTTTCTCGATATTTGCAAGGTCTTTGAAGACACCTCGCTCAACTTCGCAAGTTGGGCTGAACCAATTCGCATGCGAAACGGTACTTCCATATTCTCGGGCAAGTTCGCAAAAGCCGTCTTTCCATCGACGTCTGTGATTTGACTGAGGGTATGATCGATCATCAACAAACTCGCAGGTTGTACACCTCTTAAGCCCAATACTTCCACAACGCTCACCATCGCTTCGGCACTGGTGATCTCATACTCATCCGAAGAAACGCCCACCGGAGGATTACTAAAAAACAGGAACGTCAGTGGGTACTTTCCATCGATTTTGGTTTGCAGCTTATCCCCCACAAATGCGATGGAAGCCTCGGGTTTCAGTACACCGTTGACCACTTCAAATTTTCGTTCGCGTGATTCGGTCGGTACAGCACTCTTTTTCAACCATTCTTCAATCTTCTCGTTTCGAACCATCGCAATTGGTGGAACATAGATATAAACATTTTCAAAGGGTCTCTGCTCCCTTCCCTCTTCCACCTCAACCACTTGAATAGAAATCTCTTGATCAGCCTGAGCTACACATACTCCGCTTACCGCACGAGTTGCTACCCAACAGGCGATGACGAGAATTATCAGCCCCGAGCAGTTGAATCTATGCCGAGTGTTTTGCTGTCCGATTATCATCTGAACTCCTTCGATTCTTCAGGTTAGGCGTGTTTCGAGGAAAGATGTCTCTTCGCACGTAAATGATTTCACCCTCTAAAGCAGAGCCTTCTATCCATACGAGTTTCTTGTGTTCCGTGCATCCAACCGATAGCAATTTTCTCTCGATTTCAAACATCTTTGGCGTGCATTGCTTCCTTGAAAGTCGCCCCGAGTTTTTGCAAACTCTTGATGCATGGAATGACTTCCTCACCCAGTACGGTGAGTGTGTACTCCGTTCGTGGCGGAATTTCTGCGAACACTTTTTTGCGAAGGAGGCCCGAAGCCTCCAGCTCTTTCAATTGAAGCGATAGCGTTCTATCGGTGATCTTACCCTCAGGCAAATGCTCATTAAGGCTTCTCTTGATATCCGAAAATCGCATTTTCCCGTTTCTTAAACGCCAAACTATCGGTAGCTTCCATTTGCCACCGATGTGGTCTAGCACAAGTTGAACAGGATTATTGTAGATTGTATCACCGATCTTAAATGCGGGCATCAGCGTTTCTCCTAATTCGTTTTGCGATACTGCAATTACTCTCAACTCGCAGTAACACTCTCACGGTCCTATCTTCCAGCCCTTGGAATACTCGATCAATAGCTCGGAGTATATATACTATCAGTTCTGCCAGTACTTGTCTCTTTGATATCGCATGCCATATTGGAATGTAGCGTATCTCGATTTGAACTATATCCCTTTCTATTGCGTGTTATTGTCCCTGGGGAGATGAAGCTATGAAAATCGCATTTATCGGTTATGGACAAGTGGGAAGTGCACTTGCGGATCAACTTCAACGACGCGGGCATCAAGTCACATTGGCTGCCCACGACGCCACATCCAACAGCGTCCAAAGATCCCTACAGCGTAATCCTGCATTGTTAGTCCAATCACCTCAGTCAGCGATTCACTCTGCCGAGGTCGTTTTTTTGGCGACACCTTTTAGCGCCAATGCATCAGTGCTGGAGGACATGAAGCAAGAACTAATTGGAAAGATCGTAGTTGATTGTACCAACCCTGTTGGAGCTGGCCTTTCCCATGGGCTCAATAGTGTTCAATCGGGTAGCGAGATGGTGCAAAGCCTGATTCCGCTGTCAAAGGTAGTCAAAGCCTTTACCATTTATGGATTTGAGAATTTTGAGGACAATCACTTTCCCACCTATAACATCAAACCAACGATGATGTTTTGCGGAAACGACCCAGAGGCAAAGCTGGTCGTAAGCCAACTGATTTCGGATTTAGCTTGGGAGCCTCTCGACGTAGGTGATCTGAAACAGGCATTACATCTGGAACACATGACACTACTATGGATTCGCATGGTTCGAATGCAACAGCGATCGCCTTATACGGTGTGGGCCATGCTGCAGAAATAGAGTGTTGCTGCAGTGATCGCTATACACATTAATTTGAAAATGTTGCGATTGAGGGAACGAGCGAGAGCCAAGTTGACAGGAATGCCCTTGGTCTCTCGCGACTTGAAGTCCAATCGATTACTTCCCTGTACCAGAAGTCACCCAGCATGCGTTAATAGCTAACAATCTCGTAATCATTTGGGTTTAGCCGGTGTCTGCAAAGGAGTTGCTGTTGTTCTCCAGGATTCAGATCATTGATTATCAAGTCTACGATTGCCTTCAGGTCCGAACGATTCTGCCCGAATACGACAGTCTTCTCGCCCGTTTGCCAAGAATGAGCGCCGGACGACAAGAACCGCAAGGGCACTTCTCGAGAGAATCTCATTTTACGTTATATCCGACACTCTAGCTTAAAAACAAAGTCCGATTTTCGTGTTCTTACTTTTCTCTGTTTCCGCAATACATTGTAAGCGTTCTTTACGTCGAGTTCAGTACAGTATAAATTCAGAGTTCCAGGTAAGCTTTAACGGCTATTCTTGACAGCGCACGGCATTGCAAAATGCTAGGCACAGAAAACCGTTTCCATATCGTCGCTTCACCAAGTCGCCACAAACAGGAATCGTAAGATGACTCGCCCTGCTCTCTATTGGCTTTCAGCAGCTTTGCTCTATGTGGTGGCAATAAACTCACTGGCGGTTGGAGCGGATTGGCCTCAATTTCTTGGTAAATCCAGAAACGGCATATCGACCGAAACCTCACTCTTGGATTCGTTTCCAGCGCAAGGTCCTAAGGTTCGCTGGCGAGTGCCAGGAGGGGTTGGGATGTCGGCCGTAGTGGTTCAAGGCCAAAACGCTGTCACCACCTGGAACAACGAGGGGAAGCAATGGCTTGCAAGTTTGAACTCTGACACCGGCGAAAAGCAATGGGAAGCGGAAATTGGGCCTGCCTATGAAAACGCGATGGGTGATGGTCCACGCGCAACGCCGACCATCTCTGGTACTCAAGTATTTGCTTATTCGGGTGAAGGTATCCTCGTCGCGGTGAACCTCGACGACGGTAAAGTTCAATGGCGTAAAGATGTGATCAAAGAACTCGGCACCGAACCATCTGAGTACGGCATGTCAAGTTCACCGCTGGTAGTCGAAGCCAGCGTGATCGTGCACGTCGGAGGTGACGAAGGCGCTGTTGCGGCCTTCTCCCGTGAAGATGGAAATTTGCTTTGGAAGAGCGGGTCCGGTCACGCCGGCTATTCCTCTCCAATGCTGTTGGAAGTCGCTGGCTCAGCTCAAGTCGTATCGGTCACAGGCACCGCCGTATTGGGAATAAACCCAAACAATGGAGAGATCCTCTGGAGCTACCCATTCGAAACCGATTATGGATGCAATACAGCCTCACCGGTGGCAATCGATGGTGGCGTTTTCATTTCCGCAGGTGAAAATCACGGCTCGGTGCTATTGAACATCCAACAAAAGGGCGGCAAATATGTCGTGTCCGAACGCTGGAAGTCGCTTGACTCCAAGAGTGTGATGCGCAACGAATGGCAAACATCGATTGTGCTAGGCGAGTATTTGTTTGGGTTCGATAATGTCGGAGCAGCCGGACCAGTAAGCCATTTCTCATGTATTGAAGCCAAGACAGGGAAAGCAATTTGGCAACAAAGCCGCTTTGGAAAAGGAAACTTAACCTACGCCGATGGAAAGTTCTGGTTGACAACCATTGATGGCGAGTTAGTCATCGCTCGCGCGGACGCCAAGGGCTTTAAGGAACTTAGCCGCGCACAACTTGTAGGCAAAAATCGACAGACGCTTTCCATTGCAAATGGTTACGGTTACCTGCGCGACGATAATGAAGTCGTCTGTATTGAACTCAAGAAGTAAACACACTTCTGAGACATTACTTTAGTTTTCCCCCTATCCTCTACGATCGCAGAACTCTTTATCGGCGGCAAAGATCGTGGAGTGCGGCTTCAAGTTTTGGATACATAAACTCAAATCCAAGCTCGGATAAGCGTCGCGAACGAACGTATCTTCCGTATAGAACTAATTCGGGGTCGGTGCGAAAAAGAAGTGGTGCTCCTATCCGAACCATCCATTCGAATGCAGGTAACCCAATCGGCATCCCCATCTCTTTGCGCAAAGTTCGCATGAAGTCGCTCTGCGAAACAGGATTGGGGGCTGAAGCAATGTATACTCCTGACATGGATTCGTCTTTGACGGCCTTCGCAAACAACCGACAAAGATCGGTTTCATGAATCCAGGACATTCCTTGCACTCCATGCCCCACTTTCCCGCCGAGGCCAAGCTGAACCAAGAACTTTAGCATTTGCAAAGCTCCGCCTCCTGCCCCTCGGTCTTTCCCCAGCACAAAGCTAGTTCGCATCGTAACGCCGCGTTGATGGGGCAATATGCTTTCCGCGAAAGCAGATTCCCAGGCTCTTCCTATCGTTGGGGCAAACCCGATTC